>CBFQYI010000303.1:0-5794 GCA_965720825.1 uncultured Chryseobacterium sp.
CTTCATCCCCAGAGTGTGTTTCCTGCCAGAAAATATAATGTTCCTGTAAGGTTATTAGATACAATGAATCCATCTGCTGTCGGAACATTGATTTCTGGAGAAGCTACCAATCAAAATCAAATTGTGGCAATAGCTGCTAAAGATGGAATCACAGCTATCCGTATTCAATCTTCACGTATGCTGATGGCCTATGGTTTTTTGAGAAAGGTTTTTGAAATTTTTGAACGGTACAAAACACCTATAGATATGATTACAACTTCTGAAGTAGCTGTTTCTCTTACTATTGATCACACGGAAAATCTTTCTGAAATTATAAAAGAACTGAACACCTTTTCAGCCGTTGAAATTGACAGTGAGCAATCTATTATATGTATTGTGGGTGATTTCAGGAAAAATAATCACGGATATGCAACTATTGTCTCTGAAGCAGTAAAGCATATTCCAATAAGAATGATCTCCTACGGAGGAAGTGAAAATAATATTTCATTATTAGTTCCTTCAGTTTTTAAGGTAGAAGCTTTAAGATCACTGCATAACAGGCTGTTTTAGAAAAATAGATAGGTAGTGAAGAAGGTAAAAATAATATAAAATTCGATTCAAGTTAACGATATCAAAATGTACCACAAAAATAGAGATTTCTTTAAACGGTGATGTATATGGCACAGGCATTGTTAATGCTAAAAGAAGTTTTGAAGAGAAAACTTGTTTAACACCACATCACTTTACTTATAATTCATTTTGAACTTTTACCTCCCTATTGACACGGGAGGTTTTTTTATACTGTAAAAAACTGTACAAGTTAAATATGTATAGGAATCTGTGGAATTATAACCCAAAAATCTTGGAGAAAAATACACATTTGATGTAATGATATTAAGAAACCTTCCTATCATTCATTACAAGAAAAAATAATAAATCAATATCTTTGAAAAGAATAAACAAATGATGATTCTGCTGCAAACAGAATATCGTTTTTAAATAAAATTATGGAACAGATTAAATTAATTGTGACGGATATGGATGGAACCTTTCTCAATTCCAGCCATGAAATGAGCCCTGAGTTTGCAGAAGTTTATAAAGAACTGAAAAAAAGGAATATCCTGTTTGTACCGGCAAGCGGCAGACAGATGCCGGGGATTACCCATTATTTTGGAGAAATAGAAAGTGAGATTGGTTTTATAGCTGAAAACGGTGGCTATGTTATCTATAAAGACCAGGAGCTTTTTGCTGATATACTGGAATACAAATATATTGTTGAGATCATCAAAGCTGTTCGTGAAATACCTGACGCCAAAGCTGTATTATCCGCTAAAAAAATGGCTTATTATGAGACCGAAGATCAGCAATTTGTAGATTTTTTCTCAAAGTATTATACCGAAAATATGAAAATAGATGATCTTACGGAAAAAATTGATGATACAGCCTTTAAAATAGCAGTCTATCATCCTGATGGTTCAGAAAAACACCTGTATCCGTCTCTTAAAAAATTTGAAGAATTTGGTCTTGAGATAGTTGTTTCAGGAGCGCATTGGCTGGATGTTATGAATAAGGATGTCAATAAAGGGAATGCTCTGAAAATCTTACAGAAATCTTTGGATATTTCTCCTGAAAATACAATGGCTTTCGGGGATTATATGAACGATATAGAAATGCTGAAGAATGCCAAATACTCTTACGCCATGAAAAATGCGCATCCGAATGTGAAGCAGATCGCTAATTTTGAAGCATGTACCAATGACAATTTCGGGGTTCTGAAAACAATTAAGGATTATCTGCATTTGAATTAATATTTCCTAAAAACTATAATACCAGAAACACTATTTAATATAAGGATATGAACAAGTCAGCCGCAAGAAAACCCGCCAAACCCTGCTATGAGCATATTGGAGGGAAATTAGGGCAGCTTCTGCTGGAACAATTTGTAGAGAAGGGCTGGATTGCCAAGGATAATCCTGCCGAACGGCAATATTACATTACCGATAAAGGAACAGAGGAATTTACAAAACTAGGGCTTGACCTTTCAAAAATAAAAACTGAATAAGAATCAATTTTCAAAGTATTAGCCATTCTGAATAATAAAAAGATGAACCTTTAAGGGTTCATCTTTAATATTTAAAAAAAGAATCAGTACTTAGGATCTGATAAATTCCAAAAGATCTTTATTGATGGTTTGATGCTCTGTAGTCGGCATACCATGAGGGAACCCAGGATACGTGATCAGTTTTCCGTTCTTTAATAATTTAATTGATTTTAATGCTGCATTGGCAATAGGAACAATCTGGTCATCTTCACCATGCATCACCAAAACTGGAATGTCAACAGCTTTTAAATCTTCAGTTAAATCTGTTTCTGAAAAGGCTTTGATTCCATCATAATGGGCTACAATTCCACCCATCAGGCCCTGTCTCCACCAATTTCTCTGTACTCCATCCTTTATATCTGCTCCTTCTCTGTTGTAGCCATAGAAAGGAAAAGTCAGGTCAAAATAAAACTGGTTTCTGTTGTTGAGTGTCTGTTCTCTGATATTGTCGAAAACTTCCATCGGAACACCATCAGGATTGTTCTCACTTTTAACCATTACCGGTGGAATAGCACTGATTAATACAGCTTTTTTTGCCCTCCCATTCGAATATTTGTTAACATAACGGATCACTTCACCACCACCTGTTGAGTGCCCAATGTGGATGACATCTTTCAGATCAAGGAATTCTACCAGCTCTGCTGCATCAGATGCATATTGTTCAATGGTATGATTGTAGATATTCTGACTGGAACGTCCGTGCCCCCTTCTGTCGTGGGTAACCACTCTGTAACCTTTCTGCAGGAAAAAAATGACCTGTGCATCCCAATCGTCAGATGATAAAGGCCATCCATGGTGAAACATTAATACAGGTCCTTGTCCTTGATCTTTGTAAAAAATTTCTGTTCCGTCTTTTACTGTTAATGTGCTCATTGTTTTTAATTTTTAATATTATAATTGATTGTATTTAAAATAGGATTTGATTAATAGGCAGTATTTTCACGTACCAACTGAAAAAGGTCTTCGGCACCACCGTTGAACTTGTTTCCGTTAATGAAAAAAGAAGGGGTTCCGTTCACCCCGCTGATGATACCGCTTTCAAAGTCTGTGTCTACTTTTTCTGCCAGTTCCTCCTTATGAATATCAACTTTGAATTGAGGGATATTTAAACCCAGTTTTTCTGCCAGCTTTAACGGGAGGCTGTCATTCAGGAATTCCTGATTTTCATAAATGGCATTATGCATTTCCCAGAATTTTCCCTGCAAAGCTGCCGCTTCTGCCGCCAGTGCTGCTGTTCTTGCATACTGATGCATTTCTGACAACGGAAAATTTCTGAATACAAATCTGATCTGATCTCCGAATTCCTTCATTAATTCTTTAAGAACCGGATAGGCTGCTCCGCAGAAGGGACACTGATAATCTCCGTATTCTACAATGACTAAGCTGGCATTTGAGTTGCCCTGAGTGTGGTCAGCATCGCTGACTGATGGTTTTAGTGACATAATTATTTCGTGTTAAGGTTTACCAATGCTTCTAAAATTCCGTCTGCACCAGGATTAATGGCGGTAGGAGAGAGATAGCTCCATTTGATGAGGCCGTCTTTATTAATGACAAAAAGGGCTCTGTTGCATTCTCCTTCTTCATCATTATAAACACCATATTTCTTTGCTGTTTCTCCTTTAGCTTCAAAATCTGCAAGCAGCGGAAAGTGCAGGTTTCTTGATTGTGAAAATGCCAGGTGGCACCATTTGCTGTCTACGGAAATTCCAAAAATCTCTGCATCATATTTTTTGAAATACTTCAGCATTTCGTTGTATAATGCCATCTGGTCACTACACACCGGGCTCCAGTCTGCCGGATAAAATGCAAGGATGACATTCCGTCCTCTGAATTCGGATAAGGTAATTTTCTGATCTGGGGTTGCAAATAATGTAAAATCAGGGGCAACGGTATTTTTTTCTAGCATAGGATTAGTTTTTGATTGTTGGTATTATTAATGTACAGATAAGTAGTAAAGCGGCCGGAAATATCAAGGTCCAGTTTTCTAAATAAAATAGCAGGAAAGGAGCTGCTGAAGCACCGGAAAGAAAGCCCATCCATAAGAATAATAAATGAAAAATAGTCATCCTGTATTCCTTCCGCTCGTCTGGCTGATCACTCATCATAAAAAGAGCAGCCATTTTTGCAAGACTGTTTAAAGTTCCTGTCACAAAATCGGTATTGATCTTTTGGTTACCAACCGAAGTGACAATGGTATTCAAAAGGCCCATTGCAAAACCTATAATGGCTATAGATGTTCCATTGGTAAAAGATTCATAATAATCACTGATACAGTAAAGGATCATGATTGCAGAAACCATGTAGAAGATCATCTTTGTGCTTCTGAACTTCTTTGATAATGATAGACACGTTCCTGTATAAATTCCTGCCAGAAAAAAGCTGATTACAATGACAGAACTAATGATAACACCATATTTTTCACTGAAAACTGCTGCACCTAATTGGGTTGTATTGCCACTCATAAAAGAAACATAGGTTTTCCATTGTATCAGACCTGTAGCATCTGTATATCCTGCGATAAAAGCCAGGTATACTGCCAGTTTCTCCTGTATTCTGACGGATCTTTCCGGAAGCACGGGAGCTATTTTCCAGGTTTAATGAATACTTTCTTTTGCGGGAACTTTTCTATTTCTCCATGTTTCAGTCCAAAATTGGTGACTACCACATCTTTCGGGTTTCCTGCCAGCCATTCGCTGACATCAATGGATTCGTAGATGCCGCTATTAAATCCGATCAATACTTTACAGACTGTATCTCCTGTATTTTTGATATAATGTCCGGCTCCCATAGGTACATACCCCACATCACCTGCATTGAACTGTTCAGTCACAGAAACTCCTTCTGCCAGAAACACCGACATTTCTGCCTGTCCGGAAATAAAATATTGCCACTCATCAGCATTCGGATGCCAATGCATTTCCCTTAAAGCACCGGGCTGCAGTTCCAGTACCGAGCCTGCCATTGTTGTACTGATAGGAAACTCTTTACGGGTAACCAATCTTTGCAGACCTCCACCAGGAATGATTCTTGGCTGCTGGGAATGCAAAGGATACCGGTGAAGACTTGTCAGTTCTATGTCTGATTCCTCAGGGCGGGCTGCTGCATTTACGGACAGCTCATCCGGCACGACTCCCGCTGCGAAGTAAACCTCTTTCTGCGGAAGTTCTGCTACTTCTTCAAGGCTCAAACCTAAATTTTGTGCAACAATTTCAGGAGGCATACTTGAAACAAAATCTGTAACACTGAAGGTATGATCTTCCGAAAAATTACCATTGTCAAAAATCAGAATAAAGTGGCATTCCTCTGTTCCGGTTGCCTGGATGGAATGTCCATAACCTTTCGGGAAATACCATACATCGCCGGGTTCAAAATTATCGGTATAACTCCGTCCGTCCGGATGAATAATGGTTGTACGTACCGTTCCTGAAATTACATACGCCCATTCTGCAGCGTTGGCATGCCAGTGTAGCTCTCTCATACTTCCGGGCTGTAATCTCATGGAAACTCCGGCAATACCTACAGAGGCAGGGAATTCTTTTACGGAAGCACCTCTTGTTGTACCACCGTCATTGGTACGTGGTTCTTTTTTTTCTAATTCGTATCTGAAACTTAATGATGAAGGATTCATAGTATTATTTTTTTGTGATTAATTCTCTTTGTTTTTGCTATTGTAAAGCTACTCCTGAATTTTACTTTTTCTTGATGTCATTCTGT
>CBFQYI010000304.1:0-5778 GCA_965720825.1 uncultured Chryseobacterium sp.
TTTATCAATCCTTCAGATACGGAATAGAGCTGGAGTATCCTTACAAAATAGCACACCGCCCGCCGTCACTGAATCTTTATAAAACCATTCGTGAATATTCTGTTCTAATGCGTCCTTATCTGATTTTTGGTGAGATTGAATCGGGTCTTGTTCTGCCGGAACATATCTTTGAGCATATCGTGGTACAAAAAATGATTTCCCATATGACTCTGGTTGTTGCCTGGCAAAATGATCTTCATTCCCTGCCTAAAGAAATGGCGAAAGGAACAGAAGTTTTTAATTTGGTTTTTGTATTACAGCAGGAATATAACCTTTCATTGGAAGATGCTTGTGCAGAGGCTTTGCGTATTCATAATGAAGAACTGGAAAGTTTGATGGGTTTACATAAAGAGTACCGGGAGTTTGGTGAATATCAGGAACACATCGATAAATTTGTTTACTATGCAGGTGTTGGGCTTCAGGGCGTTAATACTTTTTATCTGGAAACAAACAGATATAAACATGGAGGAATTGGCTTTGCCTGGCCTGAAGATAATCATGCCCCAAATAAGAGCCTGTAATTTAATCTGAGATATTATTTTTTAAATTTTTCTCTTCAAAATCAATGAAATAAGAAAGCATCACCGGGAATAGTGATGCTTTTTTATTCGGGCTTTTAGATTATTGATGATACCATTTTCTTTTCAATAATAAACTGGTTTTTACAAGAAGTATCAATACCGGAACTTCTACCAAAGGACCAATCACTCCTACAAATGCCTGCGGTGAATGAATACCAAAGACCGAGATGGCCACAGCAATAGCCAGTTCAAAATTGTTTCCGGTAGCGGTAAAGGCTATAGAGGCATTTTTATCATAAGGGATTCTTAGTGTTTTGTTGATCATAAAACTTACAAAAAACATTAGCACAAAATAGATAACCAATGGGACTGCTACCTTAATGACATCCAGTGGCAATTCCAGTATTTTAGACCCTTTTAAGCTAAACATCAGGACAATGGTAAATAATAAAGCATACAATGTCACAGGAGAGATCGCAGGGACGAATTTTCTGTTGTACCAGTCTGCACCTTTTGATTTGATCAGAAAATACCGGGTAAGAAAACCTGCCAGAAAAGGAATGCCCAGATAGATCAGTACACTTTCTGTGATATCCTGCATAGAAACATTGACATTAAAGCTTGCCAGACCGAGTTGATTAGGAAGAACGTTGATAAACAGCCAAACAAGCAAACTGTAAGTAAACACCTGAAAGATACTGTTTAAAGCCACCAGCAAAGCTGCATATTCTCTGTTTCCTTTGGCGAGATCATTCCAGACAATAACCATAGCAATACATCTGGCCAGTCCAATAAGGATTAATCCTGACATATAATCTGGTTCATTTCTTAAAAAAAGAATGGCAAGACCAAACATCAGAACAGGACCAATAATCCAGTTGAGCAATAAAGAAATTCCGATTACTTTTTTATCTTTAAAAACCAATGGCAGGAGAGTATAGTCAACCTTGGCCAATGGCGGGTACATCATCAAAATGAGTCCTATAGCCAGTGGAATATTAGTAGTGCCAACCGACTGCGAATTGATAATAGTAGGAATAGATGGGAAATAATGTCCCAAAGCAATTCCTGTCCCCATGGCAAGAAAAATCCATAAGGTAAGATAACGGTCAAGAAATTTTAATCTGGGCTGCATGATTATCTTTTGATTTTAGAAAAAATATAAAACATTTCTTGTGCAATTTGTAAGCTTCTTTCAGTATATACAGCTGTTTGTTCCGGTGTAGTATCTGAAATCTTAGGATCTTCAAATGTGATCGGAATTCTTTTTTCTGCCCCGGGAATAAAAGGACATCCGCCATCTGCCTGCGAGCAGGTCATGATCGCAGCAAAACCGGATACAGGATTGAACGGACTGTCGTATTTTTTTGAAAAACCAATGATCGGAAGGCTGTTATCATCATATTTTACAGCATATACAGGGTTGGTGGTATCAGCAATGCTGAAAACTGAAAAACCTTGTTCTGCTAAAACTTCCGCAATCTTAGGAAATAATGCTGTTGTCTCGGTTCCTCCAGAATAGCAATGGACTTCCGGAATCGTAAAGAAAGAAGCTGCTGCCTGTGCCCAGATCTGTGCCAGATGGCTTCGTCGGGAATTGTGAGTGCAGATAAAATTCAGGTTGATTTCCTGGCCGTCATCCACTTTTTGCTGGATAAAGCTGATCAATGGTTTCAAAACCTCTTTTCTATCGGTATCTATAGTATCCCATTTCAGAGATTGAACCGTATTTAATAATTCTTGATACATAAGATTTTAATAAAATTAATTAGCAGCATCCTGATCCCGGAGTGCAGGCTGATGTTGGGGTTACAGATAATTCAGACAAGTTTTTCTTCTGTTTTTCAGTAGGAATTCCGCAGGCTTCCTGGGCAAGGCAGGCTGTTGTTTTGTTTTTCAGTACGAAGTTTTTTCCGTTAAATTCCAGGTCATATTTTCCAATGGTTTCTCCCTGATATTCAACTTCAATTTCAGAGTCTTCTATCCCTAGCTTTTCTTCAGAAAGCTGAATGATATGAAGGAGTTTTCCAGGTTTCAGGCGGTGTTCATAATCATCAGCATCCCATAGCTGAAAGTTGACCGCTTTTTCATTTCTGATTACCCCTCCGCAATCGATGAAGCTTTTCATAATTTGTCCCACTTCCGTTACATGGAAATGTTCAGGGACAAAATTTCCGTTTTCTAATTGAAATTCAACATTTGCCAGGTTGGGAAGAATTTCTTTAATTTCTGATAGTCTCATGTAGATTAAAATTTAGTGTTATAATTTATAATGTTATATTGCAATATTACGATGTGTTTGTGCAAAAAAAATGCCTTAACAGCATTGTTTTATCGTTACATCCTGATTAAAAAATAGGTTGAATTCATTTTGAAACTGCTTCCAGTTGCTTTCATTAATACAGTAGCATACAGATTTTCCTTCAATAGAACCTTTGATGATTCCAATATTCTTAAGTTCTTTTAAATGCTGAGAAATAGTAGCCTGTGCCAATCCAAGTTCTTCAACAAGATCATTACAGATACATGCTTTTTGATTAATGATATACTGTAAAATAGCGATTCTTGCCGGATGTCCCAAAACTTTAAGCAGAGAAGCCAGCTTATTTTGTTCTTCAGTATAGATTTCTGTTTTAGTAACTCCCATTGTTGTAATTTTATATTGCAATATTACGATGATAAATTTATATGACCATGAAAAAACTTATTAATTTTAAAATACAACAATTAATTAATTGAATTTCAGTAAATTAAATTCTTTATCATGAATGATGATGTTAGAAATAAAAAAGATGAAGCGCAAATAGGCTTCATCTTTTAATTTGTTTTATGGTAAACTAATCTTTTTACCCTGTTCCGGGAAGATGTAATTTACTTTTAAAGGATTGTTTTTCAATAGTTCCTTTTTGATCAGTTCAGGATTATCGCCAGTAGGCTTTCTATGAGTAACCACAATGTTGAGACCCTCAAGGCTGCTTTGCCCGGTTTTTTCTTTGAGCTTGCTCAATTCCTCAATCAGCAGATTAGGAGTAAGGTGTCCAAACAGCAAGTGTTCTGGCTGGCTGTTGGGAAAAGAAACTTCAATTAATATCGTATTGAGCTGTCTTTTTTTAACAAGAGGAGCTGCCATCTTCCAAAGTTGATCCAGACGATCTGATTTTTCTATACGGTCTGCACCTGTATCTCCCAGATAAAGCAGATAATGATCATCTCTCCTTACCAGTGCGGCACTGCTTTTATAAGGATTTACGTGGCTCAGTTCATAACCTGTTATAAAAAAAGGGGTTTTAGGCGCAGGGATTTCAGTTCCTGCCTGCAACTCATTATAATGGTATTTTCCAAGGATGGGTTTTTGTCCCTGATCTGCAAAATTAATCCAGGTATCCGTGATAAAGTAATGATTTTGTAAAATCTGAATCACAGGAGCTATTGCGAAAATATCTTTCTTGGAATCAGCCGGAGAATTGATGATAAGGCCTGATAAATGATCCAGATGACCGTGGGATACAAAATATCCTTTTATCTGATCCTTTAAAACCGTTTCTGCTGATCCTTCAAGACTTTTCAGTTCAATTGCTTTTCGGATTCCTGCATTTACAGTACCGGCATCAAGGCAGAGAAACGCATTGTCTTTTGGAGCGCCTACCAGATAGGCTGATAAATTGTCTTCCTGCTCACCACCATATATTCCTAAGGGAATTACATCAAAATTTTGTGCCTGGCAAACAATATTCAGAAGAACCAATAAAGAAAGTGCTGTTTTTTTCATAATACGTATAATAGAAAACCATCTTTTCGGGATGGACAGAGCAAATTTACGCTATTTTTTGATGACAGAATCTCCGAATCAGTAAAGCCTGCTGAAAATGAGCAGGCTTTATTTTGACTATTATTTTATTGAGGTTGTTGCTGGGTGACGCAATGTACCATTCCTCCGTTGGCGAATAAATTACGGCAATCGATTCCAACTACCTGCTTGCCAGGATAGAGCTGTTGGATAATGTTGTTGGCAACTGCATCATTCGGGTCATTATAATTAGGGACCAATACCCGGTTATTGGCAATGTAATAATTGATGTATGAGGCTCTGCCTACGTTTTTCCCGTAAGTGGTAATCACATCATTTCTTGTTAAAGGCACTTTTACAAACTGATAGGCAGCCCCTGTTTTTGTGGTTGCATCATACAGTTTATCAATATCTCCATTGGGAACCTGCCAGTAGGTAAGATCGTCCGGATTCATGGTGATAATGGTGGATGAATTGGCAAATCGGGCAAACCCGTCAATGTGCATGTCTGTGATATCCAGACCGGCTTTTCCATTCAGCCAGATAAATTTGGTTACACCAAGATTTTTAGTAAATATGGCTTCTGCCTGCTGTTGGGTCATTCCCGGATTTCTGTTATTATTCAGGATAGAACTTTTGCAAGCCATCAACACTCCGTTTCCGTCAATTTCCACGCTTCCGCCTTCATTGATCATCACTGAGTTAAGATTGATTTTTGGGATATTGGTGTCAGTTGATATTTTAGATGGAATTGCATTACATTTGCTGTAATCTGCCTTATTTCCCCAACCGTTAAATCCCCAATCCTGAATAAATAACTGTCCGTTCTGGTCTTTTACATAAATAGGACCGTTGTCTCTTACCCAGAAATCATCCGTCGGATAAATTTTGAAATTGATGTTGGTAAGAGAAACTCCTGCATTGTTGAGTAGCCCTACAATACGGTTCTTTTCTGCGCCGTCATAAGCAATGATATGAACTTTTTCACTTTGCACAAGCTCTTTGGCCATGGCTACCCAGGTAGCATCCAGACGGTTTCGGTAGGTAGTTCCGTATTGATACTGGTGTGGCCACTGAAGCCAGGTTCCTTCGTGGGTTGCAGACTCTTCCGGCATTTTGTAAAGAGCTGTGGCTGGGTTCAATGTCTCCGGATTCTCTATCGGATCTGTCTGAGAACAGGAAAGTAGAAGAGCGGGTAATAACAGGAACATGATTTTCTTTTTTTGCATAATTGATCTATTTTTAACAGGGCAAAATTAGATCAGCAAATGTTTTGAAAGTTGTCCCAAATTGACAACTTACTTCAATGGCAATAAAATATAGGTCAGCTGTTTTTCCTGGTCGTCTTCGTTTTCAGCATAATTTTCATATTTTTCAATGATAGGAGTGTGTGAAAACTCAAGACCTGAATTAAAAATCCAGCGGGAATAG
>CBFQYI010000305.1:0-5759 GCA_965720825.1 uncultured Chryseobacterium sp.
ATCTTATGGGTGTTGCTGCATTTTGGCAGGATCATCATAGTTTACCATCCAGTTGATTCCGAATTTATCGCTAAACATTCCGAAATAAGCTCCCCAGAAAGTATCTGCCATAGGCATTGTTACTTGTCCACCTTCAGAAAGACCTCCGAATAATTTGTCTGCTTCTTCTTTAGATTCAGCGTTCACAGAAATAGAGAAGTTGTTTCCTGCTTTGAAGTTGGAAGACCACTCTCCTCCTGTATCGCTTCCCATCAAAATCGTTTCATTAGAGATCGGAAGTGAAACGTGCATGATTTTGTTTTTGTCTTCTTCAGGCGTTTCTTTTCCTTCCCTTGGAGGCATTTCTCCAAATGTTCCGATGTAAGGATATTCTCCTCCGAAAACAGATTTATAAAAATCGAATGCTTCTCTGCAGTTTCCGTTGAATGTCAGGTAAACATTTACTGTTGCCATAATTGTTTTGTTTTTTTAAGTTGAGTTTGTTTTTATTGAGGTTTTTCAGATAAAGCTTTTAATCTTGAAAGTCCTTTCTGATAATCTTTTCCAATAGCTTCCTCCATATTCATAAACAGTTTCATCAAAGTAAACGGATAAGGAATCTGTGAGGTAAATCCCCATGTTGCCTTACTTCCGTTTCCTTCCGGAACTACTATTACATAAGCATTTGCTTCACTTTCATAAGGGGTAAGGAATTTGATTTTTGTATCTATTCTTTTACCTGCTTCATCTACTTTTTCCAATTCCTGACAACCTTTTCCTGCTTGTTTATTTTTACTGTCCCAGCAAACTTTTTCTCCATGTTGCCCGGTTGTTCCTGTCCAGTCTTTTTTCATACCCGGATCAAGATCGTTCCAGGGACTCCATTGATCCATTGCTTTGAGGGTATTGGTATTTTGCCATACTCTTTCTACCGGTGCATTGATAGAAATTGACTTTTCATATTTACAGTCTCCCGAAATAAAAGCAGCCCAAACCAACAAAATGATTAATAATGTGGTTAGAAGTAAAAAAATGCGTTTAAATGTTCTCATCATAAATGTGTTTTAATTATTATCTGTGTTGATCTATAAGAATCATATTTCCATCAGGGTCTTTCAGATAGATATGTTCAGGACCGGAAGTGGTTTCATCGGCTTCTTTTCCGATTTCTATTCCACTTTCTTTTAACTTTTTCTGAATTTCACGTACATCGTCAAAAGACTCCAGATTCTGAGCATTTTCGTCCCATCCCGGATTGAAAGTAAGCATATTTCCATCAAACATCGCCTGAAAAAGGCCAATCAGAGTAGATCCGTTTTTCATAATCAGGTAGTTTTGTGCTTCTGTTCCTGCCATGGTGGTGAACCCAAGTTTCTCATAAAAGTCTTTGGATTTCTGAAGATCTTTTACACTTAAACTGATTGAAAAAGCTCCTAATTTCATATTTTTATTGTTTTTAAAGCAAGTTTATGTCCTACGAAAACCAGTCCCCAAACCAGAATTCCTAAAATCCAGAACCAGATTGGCGAAGGTAAAGATGCCATCATGTAAATGGTCATCAGTAAAAAAATAATCCCACAGATTACAGCAGCTGTATATTTCCCATTATTTGAGATTTTCGAAGCTGTAAAACCTGAGACTATTGCTGCCAGAGCATACGCAATGATGATAAAAAACAGAGCCATAAAAGGGGCCTGATCTACATACACTTTCAAAGCCTCCATATCTCCGGCCTCTGCTTGTGCAGGCGGCGGGTACAGAACATGTCCTATTTTTTCCACCACAGTAATACAAACGGATCCTGCGATAAGACCAACCAATACGGCTAATATTCTTCTCAGCATGATTATTGGTTTTTTAATTGAGTTTTAAACTCCAGAGTTCCGTCATAGCTTTTCCAGTCTCCTGTAAACTCAATCTGCTGCCCTTCAATTTTCTCTGTCTTTCTATTCCATTTGAAATTGTAGATAAACTTTCCTTTAAAAAGTCCGGAATGTTTTCCTTTATTTTCTTCAGCCAGCTCATATTCTCCGTATACGGTACCCTGTTTTTTGGAATCTTTATATTTTGAAATGGTAATCTTCCCTTCAAATTTCGCATAACTGGTATCCACAAGAGAATATCCTGAAACAAAATACTCCTGATCATTCTTTTTATTCTGTTCAGAAATATTGATCTTCAGTTTCAGTTCCTGGCCTTTGTTTCCAATAGTTCCTATATAAGGTTTACTATTATTAAGCCAGGTATTTGAGATATCCGGCATTTGCCCTAATGCAAAATTGGCCGTCAGAATGAGAAGTAATAAAATTTTTTTCATACAGTGTGTGTGTGTTTTAAACGCCAAATTGTGCCAGATGGTGGTTCAGATGTTTGGCAAACATATTATTCCACTCCTGGGAATTCAGCTTTCCGAAAGAAAAAGATTCTTTACCATCGAACGCATCTGCACCCAACTGTTGTGTCTTTTGAATAAACCCGATCAGTCTGGTTTTTTCTTCGTGAAAATTCTTTCTGGTGGTAATCAAAAACTGTGGAGCGGTAGGAGAATCTCTTGGATATGCTTTTTCTCCCACTACTTTGGGTTTTACGAAAGTTTTTAATATAAATTTTGCAATTGCTCCCGGCTTTTTATGTTTTTCCGGTTCATAGATCATTTCATAGGTAATAGAACAGTGTGCCAGCATCTGGTCTACTGTCATTTTCCCCCACAAACCATGAGTATCTTCTACCAATCTGTTGATTCTATCAATATAGTTTTGAGCATCTTTTGCATCAAATACATTTTCCATATAATTTCTATTTTACTATCGACAAATATATCAGTTTTTTTGTTTGATTTTATTGTTGAGTGAAAAAATTGAAAAGTGCTTGTTATGAGATACGAGGTACGAGGTACGGGATTCGAGTTCGAAATTTTTTTTGGCTATTTTTCGGGTTATTTTTTACGTATTTTTTCCTGCTCTTGTTTTAATTCGTCGGGCATAAAAACTGATCATCAGTCAGCCCATATACTACCAAAAGCAACCAGCAAACCAGCATCCTATCAACATCTAACTTAAAAACCAGCAACAAATTAACCAAAAACTACTCTATCTCTTCCCGAGAAGTGTCCTCAATTGTAATTTCCTGTGGCGTGGATTTTTTGAAAATAAACCAAAGTTTGATCTTTAAAGCAATCCAGCCGATAATAGCATATATTACCAAAAGGATACTTAAGTGCTTGAGATATGGGAATGTAAGTTCTACCGAACCTTTTTGAATCAATAAGATCTTGAAAGCCTGTAAAAAGGGAGTTAATGGAATAATATTCGCGATAAACTGTACGAAAGCAGGCATTGCATTCAAAGGCCATGTAAAACCACTGATAATGAACGCCGGTGAAGCAATAACCATCAGGATCTGTGTAGCCTTCAAAGCATCCGGAATCAGAATACTGATAAATACTCCCAAAAAGGAAGCCGACCCTACAAAAACTGCCGTCAAAAGAATAAAATTAAGAATTCCTTCCGGCATCGGAACCCTGAAGATCATATGCATAAAGTAATAAATACCTACAATAAGAATAGAAAAGACCCAGATTGGAATGACTTTAATAAGCATTGTTGGGAAAGCCCATCTTTTCATTTTCAGGTATTCTTTCACAAAAGATCCTCTTTCAAATTCTGCAGCAAAACTTACCGCCATTGCTAATAAAATTACCTGTTGTAATACCACTGCCAGCATTGCGGGCCACATGAAAATCAGATAGTTTCCGGTAGTATTGAAAAGGGTTATATAATTGGCTTTGAAAGGCTCATATTGTGTTGCAGCTTTTGCAGCGGGCATTCCTGCTTTCTGAAGGGCTTTGATGGAAGCTCCGGCAGAAAATGTTCCTATGGTCAGCTGAAGTGCTTTGGATGCAAAATTTGCCGTTAAAACATTCCCGGTATTGATGTAAACATTCAGTTCCGGATATTTTTTCTGCAGCATATCTCCTTCAAATCTTGAGGGAATAATGACGACAGCCGCAGCTTCATGCCGGATCACCTCATCTTTAATACTGAGAGGCTCCTGCAGATATCTGATGATTCTGATGCTTTTATTATCATCCAGCATTTCCGTCAGTTGGTTGGATAAAGGCGTATTGTCCCTGTCAACAACCAAAACATGAGTATTTTCAACTTTTCCGATTTTGTAGACAAATCCAAGCAAGGTTGCATAAAAGACCGGTGCCAAAAAGAACACCGTCCTTAAGGTAGAATTGCCTATAAAAAGTTTGAACTCACGTTTCAAAAGACGGAAAAATTCTTTCATCTGTATATTTTTATGTGTTGCAAAACAAAATGAAATTCCATTGAAACCTCATCTGTTTTTTTCAATTTATTTCAGGATTACGTTAGCATTGACGAGAATACTTTTAGCCTTATTCATGTCTTTGGGTTTTACTTTGATCTCATAGATCGCATCCTGTAACTGGTAGTCAGGATAAGCTGTGGTAATATCGGCATACTTTGTCAGCTGCTTGATGTATACGATATCTCCTGTCAGGTTTTCCTTGTTATAGACTACCTGCATGGTTACCTCCTGTCCTTTTTTGTATTTTGAAATAGCACTTTCCGGGATGGTAAATCTGAAATACGTACTTTCCGGAATATATCCGTTGAACAGTGCAAAACCAGCGGTTGCCAGTTCCCCTGTATTTAAGCTGATGGTTTCTATTTCCATATCATTGGTGGCAATGATATATCTTTCAGAATAGGCTACATTAGCTTCCTGCAAAGCTCCTTTGGCCTGTGAAGCCTGCCCTGCTGCCATTTCTATTTTTTCAACGCGGGTTCCTCTGTTTACATCATCCAATTCTGCCACTACAGCATCATACTGAGCTTTTGCACCTTGCAGTTTTGCATAGATTTCATCATGAGCCTGTGGAGACATTAAGCTGTCGCGGAACATATTATTCGCTCTTTTGTAAGATTTCTGGGCAAATTCATATTGTTCTTTCAATCCTTTATATTTGGCCTGAAGTTGTTTCAGCTGATCGGGTGTCGCTCCGTTTTTAGCCATTTGTTCCTGAGCTGAGGCTGCACTTACCGCACCTTGTGCCTGGGCTATTTTTGCAGAAACTTCAGGGACATCAAGCTGAGCCAGCGTATCTCCTTTTTTCACAGTCTGACCTTCAGAAACATATATTTTAAGAATTCTTCCGGTAACTTTAGGAGCAAAAGAGATCACATCCTTTTTAGTTTTTCCTTCAGGTTCTTTGATTTTTTCATTTTTTTTGTCACAGCTCCCCAATAAAAACAGAGCAGCGAAGAGTATAGATATATTTTTATGCATCATTTAAATTTTTAAGGGATTAAATAAAATTTGGTGATATCCAGCTCCTGGGTAGACCTCATCAGTTCTATTCCCGCTCTTCTCTGGTTGAAAATGGCATTCTGATATTCCAGTTCTGAAGCTTCAAGGTCGTTTTCCGCATCAATAAGCTGTGAAGATTTGCTCATTCCGTATCTGAATTCTTTTTCTGCCTGTACGAGTGCATTTTTTGCCAGCTCTTTTTCTTTGGCTTTCAAGGTGATCTGTGCAGAAGCAATATCATAATTGGTTTGATTATTGGCCAGATTCAATGTAAGTTTTTTCAGCGCATCTTCTTTCTGGTTCTGTAGTACTTCTTTCCCAACTTTGGCAGTTTCTTCTGCATGTTTTCCTTCTTTGCCATCGAAAATTTCCCATTTAAAAGCTACACCTGCTGTAATCAATGGAAACACGTTGATATTATTGGGTCTCCAGTCTAGCTTTTT
>CBFQYI010000306.1:0-5752 GCA_965720825.1 uncultured Chryseobacterium sp.
ACGATACATCTAAAATGATTTCTACATGGCGTGTAACTTTTTCACAGGGAGACTGGAGCGACTTCATCTCAAGTGAAAATCCTACTAAACAGATTCAGACTCCTAATCTTTCAGGAATCTTCGAAATTAAAGTAGAATTATTAAGCGGATCTACCGGTACATGGCGCCAGATTCCACCACAAGCCGGAAGTCATAATGAAATAGGCTGTAATTCCAACTGTGCTTCAATGGTAGGAATTGTTGCAGACAGTACCAATCCTCCTATCGGAGCTATCAATGCTCATTTCTGGACAACATGGGATGCTATGTGCGGAGTAAGACAGAACTAATAGGTATATAAACAGTCCATCAAACCAAATTGCCACAGTATGTATATATTGTGGCAATTTCTTATCCCATCTATACAACAGAATATCAAACAATTAAATAATAAACACATAAATACAAAGTCACCTTTCCACAAATTACTAACAAGTTATCCACAAGTTATCCATAATTAAAATATATTCCTGAAATTGAATTTTTTCCTTTAGAAAGTTTTATTCCTAATTCTATCCTAAATCAGGTCATTACTTTGTCTTGTTTTTAAACAGTATTAAAAGATTTTGAATAAACATTCTATGAACAAAGCCTCTAATTTTGCTATTATAAAGTATTCTCTCTGCGTATCAACAGTATTCTCATCCGTTTCATGGTTTCGCAGCTATTTAAAATTAACAGTAAAACAGTTATCTATACTATTGAGCATGAAGAAATTTTTTGCAGGATTATTTTTATTGGGATGTATAGGAACATCAATGAAAGCACAGATCAGTCCACCTGGATTAGGAGATGCCAACAATGCATTCTGGGGAGCCTTCGGAGTGAAGCGACAGTTAGATTCTTTGGGTAAAAAACAAGCTTTGAGCTATGTAGCCATCGGGAGAAAAAGCAGTCCGGATGATCATAACTTATTTTCAAAGCAAGCGATCATTGTTTTAAATCATGAAGTTTATCATTCCTTTGCTCCACACCAACAGTATAGTTATGCATTAAGTTACCGCCGTCAGCCACAGTATGAAAGCACAGCTCCTTATGATAAGGAAAATACGGAACAGGAATTCAGAATTTACGGAAGATATGCCTATACTTTTGATCTTGGCAGGAAATGGAAACTTAAAAGTACCGTCCGCCAGGAGTTCAGGAAGTTTTTTGATGCAGACTTTCATAAGGTGGAAGAGGATTTTCAGTTGAGAACGCGTATCAAAAGTCAGTTAACCTATAATTTATCTCCAAAAAACAATCAGAAACTGGCCCTGAGTGCAGAAGCTTTGTTTTCTATAAGCCACCTCAATGAACCGGATTCTGAATGGAATTCGTTTGGATATCGTGAAATGCGTATTGCAGCTTATTATATGTTTACGATTCCGAACTCTCCTTTTACCGTAGATATAGGATATATGGACGATCTGATCAGAGACAGCAGAAGTATCCATCATGGAGGCGTTCATTATCTGGCTGCCGATCTGGTATGGAACATTCCTTATAAAAAAAACAAGTAATACACGTCAACAAGTATTCATACAATTGTAATACAAAATCCCGATCATTACTGACCGGGATTTTTGGTTGAAAACATAAGTTTTCCGCAATATAATTAAGTATGAATGTTTGGTGTAAAATTTTAGTTGCACAAAGTCAAAAACTGACGGCTCAACTGTACATTGAATTTTGCTTCCGCTCTTGAGCGTGCATAAATTGTCTGTTTAAAAGCATGTACTGTTTTTAATTTCTGATCTATAAACTCTGCAATCTGAACAACAGAAAAAAGAAAGTCTCTGTATACCGCCATATTAACGGTCTGCCCATAATAGGGAAGATAAGCTTTTAAAAAAGGAATGGCTTTCTGATGACGGTTGTAGCTGATACAATAGCCTACCCCTTCCATTGAAGTAATAATGCTGTAGTTATTAATATAATCCTGAATATTTTTATTGCCGTCCAGAGCATGGGTATTTTTTGAATAGAACTTATTGATCTTATCCAGAATATGCTGGGCATACTCCATCATGGAGATATTTTTAAATTCAAATACCTGATTCATTCCGTTGGATTGGGAAATTCCGTTTTCACTATCAATACAGAAAGAGATCCCGATTTTCTCATGATAGGGGAAAAAGCAGTCTTTCACTTCAATGGAAGCATCGGGCTTTAGCATGTCATCTGCAAAGTTATAATACACGTACGGACGGTAAAGCTCCGCAAGAGCGTTCAGATAATCTGTTTCGCTGGTATTATGATATTCTTCAAACCATTTTTCAAGGTTATCGTAATAATTACTTTCAAAGTCGTTAAAGTTTAAGTAAAATGGCAATTCCATAGCTCTGTAATTTTGATATGACAAAGCTATATCCGTAATGCGACAAAACTTGACGCAATATATTTTTTGTGAAAAAAGATTTGAAAGATTGTTAAGTCAATAGTCAATTTTTGCTTCGCAAAGTCAAGGGTGAATTATTATTAACGCTAGGGTTCGCAAGGTTTGTTGGGTAACGTTTTATATTTTGGTCGCAAAGCCACTTCGTTCAGCAAAGACCTAACTGTATACATTGCTGAGTGAAAAGTCAATGGTCAATTTTTACTGTGCAAAATCAATAGTCAATCATTGTTAACGCTAGGGTTCGCAAGGTTTGTTGGGTAACGTTTTATATTTTGGTCGCAAAGCCACTTCGTTCAGCAAAGACCTAACTGTATACATTGCTGAGTGAAAAGTCAATGGTCAATTTTTACTGTGCAAAATCAATAGTCAATCATTGTTAACGCTAGGGTTCGCTAGGCTTGTTGGTTACGTTTTATATTTTTGTCGCAAAGCCACTTCGTTCAGCAAAGACCTCATTGTATACATTGCTGAGTGAAACGCCTCTGCGATCACTCTTGAATATAAGGAAATGGCTTAGCATACTTCGCGTTAAAATATCCCGAAGCCCGAAAGCCTGAACCACGCAGTAAATTCACGAGCGTAGCGAATTGACCATTCACCATTGACATTTATTTATCATAATTCTTCATGATGTACTCAAAGTAGTGAATCATTTTCAGATAGTTTTCAATGCTAAGATATTCATTGGTACTGTGAATGCTTTGCTGTTCGGCACTGTTGATCTTAATCGGCATGAACCTGTAAACGTTTTTGCTTACAATTTCATATTTACCGGCATCAGTTCCGGCCATGGTAAGATATGGAGTGACAATAGCTCCGGGATGAATTTCTTTCACTCCGGCTTCTATCATTTTAAAAGCTTTTGTGTTGGTTGGAGAAATAGCAGAAGCTTCTCTCGTATTATCAATTTCTTCTACCTCAACATCAAAACCTTCAGTCGCTTTAGCAATATGATCTCTTACATCTTTCACTGAATTTCCGGGAAGTAATCTGAAATTAACCACAAATTCCACTTCGGGAGAAAGCACATTGGTTCCATCACTTCCTTTCATCATCGTTAAGGCTGTTGTGGTTCTAACCAAAGCATTGGTCGTATTATTTTTGGTAAGCTGGGAAATCAATACCGGTTTTAAAAGCCATTGATTCGCCAGTGCCATTCTTGTGGCAAAAGGCATTTCACCTCCTATATTCGTAAAAAATTCTTTAATTAAAGGGGTAATAACAGGTTTCATCTGGTGATCTTCCAGACGCTGCATGATAACGGCAGCTTTTCCGATAGCGCTTTCCATAGGAGGCATAGAAGAATGTCCGCCCAGTCCTTTTACTTTAATCTTTGCGGAAAGAAATCCTTTTTCAGCACATCCTACTACAGCCACATCGGTATCAATTCCTGCCACATTTCCTTTTCGCATAATTAATCCGCCTTCGTCATAAACGGCATCGAACTTCAGTCCTTTTTTCTTAAAATAATCGGCGATCTGAATTGCTCCTTTTTTTCCGCCCACTTCTTCATCAAAACCGAAAGCCAGATAAATATCACGCTGTGGAATCTGTTTGTTTTTAATCATAGAATTCATTGATTCCATTAAGGAGAAAAGCATTCCTTTCATATCTATGGCACCTCTTCCGTAGATTCTTCCGTTGGCAACAGCTCCTGAAAAAGGGGCAAATTCCCAATCTTCTGCTACTTTTGAAACGGGTTCCAAAGGTTTATCATCCGGACGGAATATGTTTGTATCATTATTCTTTATATCTGCATCTCCGGGAGGAACCACGTCCATATGGGACAAGAATAAAATAGGTTCCAAAGACGGGTTGCTTCCTTTAAGTCTGAACACTAATCCGTACTGATTGACTTCAACATTTTCTGTGTTCTGATAGACTAACGGATAAGAGGTTTTCAAATAGGTTTTGAACTGTTCAAACGGTGCATAATCAAATTCACCCAAACTTCCTGTAGAAACAGTAGGCACTTTTATTCCTCCTGAAAGTCTCATGACTGCAGAATCATTTTTTAAGGGTTTCCACCCCTCGCCTGCCCCGATATTATTTTTTTTAAACGGATAGGTGTAGGTTTTGATCAATACGACCGCAGCCAGAATAACTACGATTCCCAAAAGGATTAAAAGAAATTTTTTCATAGCAGATAGTTTGTGAAGTGATTTTATTCTATAAATATAACAAAGTATTTCGTGCCTAACAATTTAAAGTCCGGCTTTTTCAATCGACAAATCCAATGAATACGCCCTTTACTGTTTTAAATTCATAAAAAGCAAACAATCATGTCCCTTTGATAAAAACAAGATCGTCATTGGAATAAAGAAAAAAGTATGAAGAATATTCTGCACATTATCTCCAGCGCAAGAGGAGATCTGTCTTATAGCAAAGGGCTCAGCTCAGCTATTGTCGAAAAAATTTCACAACAAAATAACATCCGTCAGATTACGGTACGGGATCTGGTGAAGGATATGCCACCGCTGGCAAATGAAGTTTCTATTCATGAATTTTACAAACATCCGGAATTGTATGATGAACAGAGCAGACAGCTTCTTTCGTATGCCAACAGGATTGTAAATGAACTCCGTGAAGCAGATATTATTGTTATGGGAACGCCCATGTTTAATCTGGGAATTTCTACTCCTTTGAAAGCATGGCTGGACCAGCTGATCCGGGCAGGTGTCACCTATATTTTTGATGAACAGTGGAATCGTGTGGGACAGTTTAAAGATAAAAAAGTATATCTCGCGGTTGCTTCGGGTGGAAGAAGTACAGAAGGGGCTCCGGATTATGTTTCTGCTTATCTCAAAGATGTTTTAAGGAGTTATACCGGAATTACCGATGTGGAAACGTATTGTATTGAAGGAACGATGGAAAATGGTTTTAAAGCAGATTACGAAAGTATACTGAAAGAGTTTTGATGGTGAATGGTTTTACATATTATTTTTAACGCAAAGTTTCCAATTATTAATATTGAAGATAAGGGAGCAAAGAGGGAATCAACAAGTTGATTGGATGAAGCTTTGTGATGTAAAATACTACTTGTTATTTTGTTTTTAACGCAAAGGCGCAAAGATTTTTAATATTGTTCTTCTTTATAAGGCGCAAGAACATTTCGACCTCGCTCAATGTGAGATTTTCAGCAAGGAAAGATGATTAAATTCTGGCGCCTTTGCGATTTGCTAACTATGGAATAAACATCCTTTTGTTTAGTTCAGGATTTCGTTCATTTCGGTTAAAATGATCGGTTTTCCATCGGTGATTACGATGGTATGTTCGTGTTGAGCCATATAGCCGCCTTTAGCAGTTTTGGATACAACCGCATCCTGCATAGGA
>CBFQYI010000307.1:0-5732 GCA_965720825.1 uncultured Chryseobacterium sp.
GATTTCCTGATTGATCTGGCGACTTTAACCGGAAGCTCGGTAAGAATGTTCGGTGACACTTGTGCTGCCATGTTCTCCAATAATGAGGAACTGAAAAATAATCTGATCAAGATAGGAGATCAGACCAATCAGAGGGTATGGAATCTTCCTTTATGGGATGTCTGGAAAGATGATATTCAGTCTGATGTAGCCGATATGAAAAACATCTCTCTGAAACCTGTAGGAGACTGTATTATTGCGGCTAAATTTCTGGAGCAATTCACTGAAAATCACCCTAAATGGGTTCATCTGGACATTGCCGGAGTAGCCTTTGGAAGTGTAGGCTATGCTAAAGAAAAAGCAGCTACCGGTTTTGGGGTTCAACTCCTCGTGAATTTAATTGAAAATTATCACTAAAAATTAGTTTTTTACAAAAAAACTCTGTATAATTGATTAGTGGATTTTCAAAAACTCATGATATTTCATTTTTTACTATTAATAAAATAATAAATAAATGCTTTTATTTTTGAAAATCCACTAAATATTAAAAAACATTATATGGAGAAGAAAACCATTGTGTGTATTTCGTGCTATTACAAAGGCTACGATTTTATGGACGAAATGAAGAAGCTCGACAATAAAATCATCCTGGTAACCTCCGAAAACCTCAAAGAAAAAAACTGGCCCTGGCATGCTATTGATGAGGCATTTTACATGCCGGAACTAAAGCCATCTGTATGGAATCTGGAACATTTGATTCAGGGATTTTCCCACCTGATGAAAACCAGAAAAGTAGATGCTGTAGTGGCTTTGGATGACTATGATGTTGAAAAAGCCGCATTAATCAGAGAAACATTCCGTATTCCCGGGATGGGACAGACTACCCACCGCTATTTCAGAGATAAACTGGCTATGCGCCAAAAAGCAAAAGATTCCGGAATCAGCGTTCCCGAATTCACCGCTGTTTTCAATGATCATGAAGTGGATGAATTTACAGACCGTATTTCTGCCCCTTGGGTACTAAAACCCCGATCAGAAGCATCAGCATCAGGAATCAAGAAAATAACCTCCAAAGAACAGCTTCTTGAAGCACTGGAAACTCTGGGAGAAGAACGTCATCTTTTTTTACTGGAAAGCTTTAAGCCGGGAGACGTTTATCATGTAGACAGCCTTACTTTTAATAAAAAAATAGTATTCACTTCTGCTTCAAAATACCTTGCTCCTCCTATGCAGGTTTCTCATGAAGGCGGAGTATTCCGGTCCAAAACTTTAGGAAGATATTCTGAAGAATTCAAAGCATTGGAAGAAATAAATGCTAAAGTATTATCCAATTTCGGACTGATCAACGGAGCAACCCATACAGAATTTATCCGTGGAAAAGAGGATGGAAAATGGTATTTCCTGGAAACTTCATCAAGAGTTGGCGGTGCTCATATTCCGGACCTGGTTGAAGCATCGAGTGGTATCAATATCTGGAGAGAATGGGCAAAAATTGAAGATGCTCTTCTGAGAGGACACGATTACAGTGTTTCTCCCCCTACAGGCTATTATTCGGGCTTAATTGTTGCCCTGATTAAAGATAAAGAACCGAATTACAGCAGTTTTGAATGCGAAGAAGTTGTCAAATTTCTTCCCATAGATTATCATGTCGGAATTGTATATAAATCCGGAGACGCTGCTGTTGTACAGGATAGACTGGATTCTGCAGCAGAAATGATTCATGCAGATATGTTGAACATTCTCCCACCGAAAAGTAATAAATTGAGTTCTTAACAATGAATCGAGACATTGATATTCAAAATGTTATTGAATTCATAATATATGATCTGCTCCAAGATTCCCTACTAAAATGTAATTTAGAAAAGATAAAACCAAATAAGGAAAAATGCCTCACATAGAACATACAGAGTATTATTCAAATATATTGGGAACAAGTCTCAAGGTAGAAGTGACCGGACATTACGGCCATCCTATCATCATGTTTCCAACTTCCCAGGGACAGTATACCCAGAATCATGATTTTCATCTCAATGGAAGTATCAACTGGTTTATAGAACAGGGAAAAGTAAAACTTTACAATGTACAGACCATCGACAGCTGGAGTTTTTATGATGACAACATATCTCCTCAACAAAGAATAAGAAACTATGAACGGTATGTACAGTTTCTGATCAAGGAATTTGTTCCTTATATTCAAAAGCTTCACAAGACCCATCGTGTGGCCGTAGCAGGCGCTAGTTTTGGAGGATACCATGCTGCTAATTTCGCTTTCAGATTTCCGGATGTGGTTTCTCACCTGTTTTGCCTTTCCGGTGCATTCAGCATAAGAAATTTTATGGATGGCTATTCTGATGATCTGGTATACTTCAACTGTCCGAGGGAATTTGTAAGGAATGATGAAGCCTGGAAATACAAACATATGCACATTGTATTGAGCACTTCTGATCAGGATATCTGCAAGGATAAAAATATTGAAATGTCTGAAATCCTGAGGATAAAAGGCATAGACTTCTGGTATGATGAAAGAAAATGGATTGGCCACGACTGGCCTTTGTGGAGAATGGTCTTCCCTACTTTCATAGGAGCCTTTTTCTCTTAAAGCAATAAAAAGACAAATAGAAAAAATATACACCCACCTTAAAAACAAAAATTATGACAAAAAAAGTAGGAATTCTTTTCGGTATGGAAGATACGTTTCCCTGGGCATTTATAGACAAAGTAAATGAAATGGGAGGTGGAGATATCATCGCTGAACCCGTTACTATTGATAAATTAGAACAGGGTGCAGATTATGGTTATGCAGTGATTATCGACAGAATTTCACAGGACGTTCCCTTTTACAGAGCTTATTTAAAAAATGCCGCACTTAACGGTACTTATGTAATCAACAATCCATTCTGGTGGAGTGCTGATGAGAAGTTTTTCAACAATGCCCTGATGTCTAAACTGGGAATTCCACTTCCTAAAACGGTTCTGCTTCCATCACACGAAAGACCGGATAATACTTCAGAAACTTCATTCAGAAACCTGAAATTCCCTCATGACTGGGAATATATCTTCAATTATGTAGGGTTTCCGGCATACATGAAGCCTCATGACGGTGGCGGCTGGAAAAACGTATACAGAGTAGAAAATCCGGATGATCTTTGGAACAAACTGGGAGAAACGGAACAACTGGTGATGATGGTACAGGAGGAAATTATCTTTGATGATTATTACAGAGTGTACTGTCTGGGCCAAAAATATGTTCACATTATGCCTTATGAGCCGAGAAATGCGCCTCATCTGAGATACGCTACCACGCATCAGACACAAGGTGAAGAACTTAAAAAGCTATTAAAAACCATTCATGATTATACCATTAAAATGAATAAAGCGTTAGGATATGATTTCAATACCGTAGAGTTTGCAGTAAGAGATGGTATTCCTTATGCTATCGACTTCTGTAACCCGGCTCCGGATGCGGACCGCAATTCTGTAGGAGAAGAAAACTTCGCATGGATCATAGAACACGCTGCCAAACTGGCTATTGAAAAAGCTAAAGAATACGTTCCGGGGAAACCCAACATTGCCTGGGGAACGTTTGTGAAGGATTCCATAAAATAACATTGAAAAAGAATTAAAAAACACAAAAATACATGCATCATCAGTTTACTATTGGAATTGAAGAAGAATATCAGATCATCGATGTTGAAAGCAGAGATCTGGTTTCTCACGTTTCAAAAATCATTGAAGGCGGCAAAGCGGTTTTAAGTGAGAACTTAAAGCATGAAATGCACGAATCCATGATTGAAATGGAAACGGGAATTTGTCAGAATATCCAGGAAGCCAGAACAGAATTAACGAATTTAAGGCGTCACCTCATCAATATCGCCCATGAACAGGGACTTCGTGTTTCCGGAGGTGGCACTCACCCATTCTCTCATTGGTCTGACAACAATATCACTCAGGGAGAAAGATACATTAAAATCGTAGATGATATGGGGGATGTGGCCCGTGAAAATCTTATTTTCGGACTGCATGTTCATATCGGAATTCCTAATCGTGAGGAAGGCGTAAGAATTCAGAATGTGATGAGGTATTTCCTTCCTCACGTGTATGCCCTTTCTACCAATTCGCCCTTCTGGATCGGAAGATACACAGGATTTAAATCTTACAGACAGGAAATCTTCGTGAAATTCCCAAGAACCGGTATTCCAAGTTACTTTAACTCTCTGGCAGAGTTCGACAGCTATGTAGATCTTCTGGTAAAAACAGGAACCATTGACAATGCCAAGAAAATCTGGTGGGATTTACGGGTTCACCCATTCTACCCTACGATTGAATTCAGAATCTGTGATATGCCGCTAAGAATTGATGAAACGGTATGTCTTGCTGCCATTATGCAGAGTTTAGTGGCTAAAATTTATAAACTTCATCAGCAAAATCTGAGCTTCAGAAGCTACAGAAGACTATTGTTGAACGAAAATAAATGGCGTGCCTCCAAAAGCGGTATTGAAGCCCATCTCATCGATTTTGGAAAAGAAGAATCTGTTCCTTATCCTCATTTATTGAAAGAACTTTTAGAATTTATTGATGATGTGGTAGACGATTTAGGATGCCGCCATGAAGTGGAATATGCATGGAAAATTCTTGAAAACGGAACCGGTGCAGACCGACAACTTCAGATCTTTAAGGAAACTGGCGATCTGACGAAAGTGGTTGATTATATGATCTCTGAAACCGAGTATGGCATCACCCATGGAGAACCTGCTTCATAATTTTTTTGGTAACTTTACAAAAAATATGATGTAATGAAAGATATTCGAATTGCTCTGCTGGACATGAACAACAATCATGTGAACCAAGGTTTTAGAAATATTAAAGAAATTTCTGAAACATTTCAGCAGAACTCTGAAGAAAATGTGGTGATCAAGACATTTGATGTGAGATTTAAGGATGAAATGCCGGAGATCGGAGATTTTGATATTTTCATTTCTTCAGGCGGTCCGGGAAACCCACATCGTGAAGGTTTAGCATGGGAAGACCGGTTTGCAAATTTTTTAGACTCTGTTTTTCAGCATAACAAAGACCATGAAGATAAAAAGTACCTTTTCCTGATCTGTCATTCATTCCAGCTGGCAAGTATTCACTGGAATCTGGGAAATATCTGTAAAAGAAAATCATATTCTTTCGGAGTAATGCCTGTTCATAAAACAGAGGAAGGTAAAGAAGAGTTTTTATTCAAAAATCTTCAGGATCCTTTTTATGCGGTAGATTCCAGAGCCTATCAGTTTATTGAACCCGATCATGAGCGTTTTGAAGAATTGGGAATGACCATCATGGCGATTGAAAAATTCCGTCCTCATATCAATCTTGAAAGAGCAGTAATGGCAGTTCGTTTTTCGGAGGAGATATTCGGAACCCAGTTTCACCCTGAAGCCAATCCTGAATCTTTGATCGAAAATCTGAAAGATGAAAAGAACAAAGAAGCCATGATTGAAAGTTTCGGAATGGAAAAATATCTTGAAACGATCGATAGAATAGACGATGAAGATAAAATCATTCTGACCAGACATCAGATTCTTCCGAGATTCCTTCAGTTTGCAAAAAAAAACATTTTGAAAAAAGCTGAGACTTTGGTTTAAGAGACTGGAAGCTGGAAGAAGGATGCTGGACGTTATATTCGTTAAGGCTATTAATACTATAGATTTTCAGACTTGAAAACTTCCCTCTCCCAGCTTCCAGCTACCTATAACAATCGGACAGAAACG
>CBFQYI010000308.1:0-5728 GCA_965720825.1 uncultured Chryseobacterium sp.
CAGGGATTGTAATTAAGCTGTTTTTTAAGGGTAGTTTTAATAAATATTTTTCTATATTTAAACCTCATAAATGTTGATTTATCATGGAACATACAATACATCAGGGACGCAATGTAAAACGATTCAGAGAAATGCTGGGCATCAAGCAGGAAGCACTGGCTTTTGATCTGGGGGACGACTGGAACCAGAAGAAAATTTCTCTGCTGGAACAGAAAGAAATTATTGAAGACCCTTTGCTGAAAAGAATTTCTGAAGTATTGAAAATTCCGGTGGAAGCTTTTCAGAATTTTGATGAGGAGCAGGCGGTGAATATTATTTCTAATACGTTTAATAACGGTTCTTTCTTGAATACAGGACATACTCCTACTTTTAACGTAAACCCTATTGAAGAAATAAAAAAGTTACATGAAGAAAAGATGGAGCTTTATGAAAGGATGCTGAAGGAGAAGGATGAGATGATGGGGAGACTGGAAAAGTTGATTGAGAAGGGGTAACTTGTTTAAGATATAGAAAAGGTTCAGCATATGCTGAACCTTTTTATTTATAGTGTTGAATATTTATTTTATAGATTTAATAAGTCTAAATTCATATGAATATTTGGAGTATAAAATAAAGTTTGATGTTTTTAATTTACTATCTTTAAGTGTGAAAATATAATAATATTTAAAATAAAGATTGAATTTAAGAAATATAAAGACAAATGGATAATCTAACCAAAGAGCAGAGAAGAAAGAATATGCAGGCAATAAAATCTGTTGGCTCAAAGGCAGAAGTAATTTTAGCTAAGTCTTTATTTGCAAAAGGTTATAGATATCGTAAAAATAATAGTTCTGTTCTTGGAAAGCCTGATCTGACTTTCAAAAAAATAAAACTAGCCATATTTGTTGATGGAGAGTTTTGGCACGGGAAAGATTGGGAAATAAGAAAAAAAAATCTTAAAACGAATCAGGAATATTGGATTCCTAAAATCGAAAGAAATATGAAAAGAGATACCGAAGTCAATTCAAAGTTATCTGAGCAAGGTTGGAGAATTTTAAGATTTTGGTCAAAAGAAGTTGAAAAGAATTTAAATACTTGTGTTTTACAGATCGAACATGAAATCAATAAATTAAAAAACAAATAAATAACCAGATATGCCAAATACAGGAGATACATTTTTAGTTCCTTTGAAAAAAACTCATTTAGGTTGGGGAACTTATAGAAAAACTAATACACGTCGTAGAATTAGCAATGAAGGATATCTTCCAATTCCTATAAAATTTGCAAGATTGTTTAATATTACTAACATGCACAATAAAAAACAAAGTAATGTATATAAAGTTAGTACGAATGATGGTTTTTTAAAAGACAAAGAGTTAAAAGCATCTGGAAATAGAAAAAAAGGTGATATGTATGCAAAGAATTTGCATGGAAATGGTGATCTTAAATTATTAGGAACTTGGTTTAATCATCTACGTTTACAAGTTGGAGATATTATTAAAATTGAATTTGTCAGTCCAAGTGAAATCCTTCTCACTAAAGTTTAAATTTTTAACCCTCTTTTTTGTAAATTGCGCTTTGATTTAGAAAGAAATGAAGCTAGCAAAAAATATCAGTGTTGAAGAACTAAATACTAAAGCCTACCAAACAGAAGTTCTCAAGAATATTGAGGATGGAGAGGCTGTATTAACTCATTACCTTCATAATATACACAATGGGATATCCTCGCATTATAAAGAAGATGCCATGCAGGTAATAAAAAACTATATAGAATACAAACAGGACAATAATGTATCAATAGTTGAGGAAGAAGCTATTCAGCAATTTCTATTTGAAGTAGAAAATGTTCCTTTTCCTACCCCTGAAAATTATTCGTTTAAATTCATCGATTTATTTGCTGGTATAGGAGGTTTTAGAATTGCTATGCAAAATGTTGGTGGGAAATGTATTTACACCAGCGAATGGAATAAGGATGCCAAAATAACCTATAGAGAAAATTTTGGAGAAACTCCATTTGGAGATATAACAAAAGAAGAAGTTAAAAACAGAATTCCAAAAGAGGGATTTGATGTTTTATGCGGAGGCTTTCCTTGTCAGGCCTTTTCAATAGCTGGATACCAAAAAGGTTTTTCCGATACCCGAGGAACTTTGTTTTTTGATATTGAACAAATCATTGAAAAGCATAGACCGAAAGTTGTGTTTTTAGAAAATGTAAAAAACCTTGTCTCACATGATAAAGGAAATACATTCAGGGTGATTATTGAAATACTAGAAGAAAAGTTAGGCTATAAAGCCTTCTATAAAGTTCTAAATTCAATGACACATGGAAATGTTCCGCAGAATCGTGAAAGAATTTTTATTGTTGCTTTTGATCCGAATCAGGTTCCTAACTATGAGAATTTTGAATTTCCTACAGAGATTAAACTTACTAAAACAATTCATGATTTTTTAGAGAAAGGAAAACAAGATGAAAAGTTTTACTACCCTGAAACACATCAATACTATCCAGAACTAAAAAAAACAATGACTAGTAAGGATACCGTTTATCAATGGAGACGTGTTTATGTTAGAGAAAATAAAAATAATGTATGTCCTACATTAACAGCTAATATGGGAGCTGGAGGACATAATGTACCGTTGATAAAAGATGACTTTGGTATTAGGAAACTGACTCCAAAAGAATGTTTTGCTTTCCAAGGATATCCTATGGATAAATTTATACTTCCTAATATTGCAAACAGCAAATTGTACATGCAGGCAGGAAACTCAGTAACCACTAGTTTAGTGGAAAGAATAAGTGAACAAATTATAAAAGTTTTGTAAATGAGTGTTTGGGACAGGTATTCCGATGAACAACGTAGTGAATATATCCAATTCTTACAGGTCTATGGTGCTCTTTCAAATTTGTTTAGACAGAAGAAAGGGGAAGATATTCCTCATCTAGATTCAAAGTTTCAAGAGACTATTTTTGCTAAAATATTTAACTGTCAAAATGTAGACATCGGAAATACTCCCCATGATGTATTATCTGTTTTCGGTGATAAAAGAATTGGAATAGGTTTAAAGACTTGGATGGCAAGTAAGCCGTCTTTTCAAAAAGTAATGCAGCTAAAACGTTATCAAAAAGAAATAAATAATTTCAAAGATGATGATGAAGCTCTTGCAAATAAAGTTTCTGAAATAAAGAATGAAAGAATGACCAGTGATTATGAACGTCTGGGATTATCAGAAACGGACAATATATATCATTACGTGACTCGTGATAAAGGACTTTTTAATATTCATGAATGTGCATATCCACTCATTGATCTATCTAATTTACAAATAACAGATTCAACAAATTCTGCATTAACTTGGACTGACGGCCGAAAGGATTATAGGTATACTTATGGGGACTCTCAAATATGGCAGAAATTTGATGCAGGTAAGAAAGATACATTTTTATTAAACCGTTTTGATATTAAAATCATAGAGGATCCATTTACTTTTTTATTGCAATCTTATTTAAATCTTACAGAATCAATTCACCAGATCGAAGATGATATCGTAGAAATTTATTTACCATTATATTCATATAGAAGTAAAGAAGTAGAAGAAAAATCAGGACTGAATGCATGGAATGCTGCACCAAAGAGTAAAGGAAGCGATACTTTAAGGCCACTAAATGAAGTCTATATTCCAATCCCAAGAGAGTTTCATAAAAAATTCCCCAATTTTTTTGTTGAAAATATTTTCGAATTTGAAAATTACCGAGACTCTTACCAAGGTGAAAAAAAAGATAGACCAGAAGTCCGTTTTCGTCTTCTATTACCAAATGGAAAAGAAATTCCCGCATTAGTTACTCAAGATAATATGAAAGGGTTGCAATCTGGAAGTAATACAGAATATGATGAAAATGGAAAGAGATTTGGCCAATCTGCGTTGGGACAATGGCTGTTAGTGGATGTTTTAGGGCTGAAAGAACGAAAGCTGGTAACACGTGAATGGTTACAAATGAAAGAAACGGATTCGGTTCGATTATGGCGGAAAAAGAATGATTATTCCTTATTTAATATAGATTTCGCTCCTATTGGTGCATTTGAAGCTTTTATGAATGGTGACCCTATTCCACATAATGAAGAATAATGTTTTGTTTGTTATGCCTTTATTAGGCTTTCAAGCTCGCTAAGACTATTAAAGACTATAAGATGATTAAACCCATAAAAATTCCCTTTAATAGTTTCTTTTGACCCAAAACCATACTTTTTAACGTTAAGCAGATTATCTTTAATAACCTGTGAAGATGCATAACCGCAAAGTTGTAATGTGGAATTTTCTGTTGAATGAATGAATATGCAAGGATGATTATTGTCAATATCAATCAGCGGTAAATTTGAACCAAACATAACCACATTGACTATTTGATCAGATATTGTAATCTCAGATAAAAACTTATCTACACTGATATTTTCAAAATCTATAAAAGTGTTTTTTAAATATTTTTGTATGCCTATAATAGGAATTGATTTGTGAAGAAAATTATCTAAAAATGCTTGACCCTCAAATTTATCTCTAAGTTCACTCATATCGCGTACCTTAAGATAGTTGATAACTAACTTTTCAAGAGTGACAATTTCTCTTCTTGTTAAATTAATTGTGTGAAATGATTTCTTATAAGGTAATAAGTATTTAATATAATCTTTCATAATTACTACAAAGTAAAGAAAAAGAAGCCTATTATCAGAATTAGCTGGGGGAATATTAAGTTCTGGACAATTATATTAAGGGAAGTTATTATAAACAAACTAAGCCAAGTTTGTTTACAAATCTATCCAATGAAGCCTGAATGGTTTTGATTCTGTTTTTCTTTCTTAATTCAGTGACAGGTTTATACAGATGGGAAGCATTGATTTCTCTTATTTTTTCAGAAATAGAAGCTACTAAAAATAAAATGGTGTCTGTAATGGAATAGGGAGGTTTCATCTCTTTGATAGTATCATATGATAGTATCAAAGATAGAAATTTATATGAGAACCGGATAGATATTTTGAAAATAAACTGGTGATTGAAGTCTACAAATAATGACTTTTATTCTATCATTCTAATTCCCAAACTTCTTCACCCTAATCACCTTCTCCCTTACTTTAATCACAAAATGCTCCAGTTTTACTATTTTCCCGGCTTCCACTTTGAAGGTATCTGTAGAGCGTTCGCAATAGGTATTGGATGGCAGAGAGTTTTTATTCAGCTCAATCCTGTAATTTCCGGAGGGTAGGAAGGAGGCAAATTCACCGTTGTCGTCGGTAATGATATGATGTACTAACTGTTCGTTGCGGTAAATATTGAAAAGAATACCTCCGACTTTGGGCGTGAAATCTACTGCTTTTTTGGAATCAAAATCGTAGGTTATTTTTCCCTGGATCGTTCCGTTTTGATGAAGAGGGATCTCAAAAGAGTAGTGGTGTTTGTCTACGGTAAATTCGGTTTCATCATAATACAAGCCTTGCTGGATCACCTGTTTCAGGGCATACTTTCCGTAAGGGATAGAACGGTAGCTGATAGAACCTGACGGATCGGTTTTAAATGAAATATTGTTGAGCATAATGAGAGAGCCTGCCGCTTCTTTGTCGCCTTCATCATAGATATTGTTTTCGTTCAGGTCATAATAGACAAATGCTTTGATATCACCTTTTTTACCCGGATCAAGGGTGCTGTTTCTAAGGTTGACGGTCACACCGGCTTCCACGGTCAACAGATTATTAGTAAAACT
>CBFQYI010000309.1:0-5702 GCA_965720825.1 uncultured Chryseobacterium sp.
AAAGTCAATGATTTAAATCTGTTTTACAGAGAAGCCGGTCCGGCCAATGCGCCTACGATACTTCTTCTGCACGGGTATCCCACCTCATCTCATATGTTCAGAAATCTGATCCCGATTTTAAGCAAAAAATACCATGTCATAGCTCCGGATCTGCCGGGATTCGGATATTCTGATGCTCCGGATCATAAGGAGTTCTCTTATACCTTCGACAATCTTGCAGGAACGGTAGAGGCATTTGTAGAAAAGCTAAATATGAAACGTTTTGCCATTTACATCTTTGATTACGGCGCTCCGGTAGGTTTACGTCTCGCCATGAACAATCCTGAGAAAATTACAGGAATCGTTTCACAAAACGGAAATGCGTATGAAGAAGGATTAAGCAATGAATGGAATCCGATCCAAAAATACTGGCAGGAAACAACGGAAGCCAACCGTCTTGCGTTAAAAGGTTTTGTTTCTAAAGAAGTTACTCTGTTTCAGTACCAGCATGGTGTTTCTGATTCTTCTTTAATTGCACCGGAAGCTTATACCCTTGATCAGAAGTTTCTTGACAGACCGGGTAATATAGAAATCCAGCTGGATCTGGTCAAAGATTACAGAACCAATGTGGCTTTATATCCGAAATTTCATGAATATTTCAGGAAGTATCAGCCTAAATTATTATTAGTATGGGGAAACAAAGATCCCTATTTCCTTCCTGCAGGAGCTGAAGCTTATAAAAAAGATTTGCCGGAAGCAAAATTAAAATTTTATGACACCGGACATTTTGCCCTGGAAACCCATGCTGAAGAAATAGGTGCTGAAATCTTTGAATTTATGGGAACGTTACCCCGATAGTGCTATAATTATTGAATCAATTTAAGAAATAAGCGAAATATTTCATTATGAAGACAATTGTCATTAAAAACTATGGCGGGCCGGAAGTTCTACAACTAACAGAAATGCCTGTTCCTGTTATAAAAAGTCCTTCTCAGGTACTGATAAAAGTAAGGGCTACTTCAATAAACCCTCTTGATTATCAGGTTAGACGGGGAGATTATGCAGACCATTTTGATTTACCTATCATAACAGGGCATGATATTGCGGGTGATATTATAGCTGTAGGTGAAGCAGTCAGAAAATGGAAACCTGGTGATAAAGTATACTATTCTCCCCGTTTTGGCGATTCCGGAAGTTATACAGAATACCATCTTACCGACGAGTCTTCGCTATCAAGAATGCCTGATAATATCAGCTATGAAGAGGCTGCTTCCATTCCGCTTATTGGAGGAACAGTTTGGGAAATGCTTGTGGTAAGAGCTCAATTGAAAAAAGGAGACAGCATTCTTATCCTTGGCGGTGCCGGAGGTGTAGGAACTCTTGCCATACAAATCGCCAAGGCATTAGGGGCTTTTGTCTATACAACAGGGCAAAGTGTTCTGCATGAAAAACTTCGAAATCTTGGAGCAGATGTAGTCATTGATCACCATAAAGAAAGCTGGATCGAGGAAATACAGATCTATACTAAAGGAAAGGGTGTGAATGTGATTATTGATACTATAGGAGGAACAACACTTTCAGACAGTCCTCTTGCTTTAGCTGATTATGGTTCTGTTGTAACGCTGGTAGATATTCCGCAACCTCAAAACCTTATCAATGCCTGGGCAAAAAATGCCACCTATCATTTTGTTTTTACCCGACAAAGCAGGGATGAGCTGCATCATATCACCGAATTAATTGAAAACGGACATATAAAACCTGTTATTGACAGTATATATCCGATTGAAGATATTCAGGAAGCCCATCAAAGAATAGAGGATTCTAAACGGGACAGACCTTTATTGGGGAAGATTGTACTTACAGTATAACTATTTTATAAGAAGGTCCTAAAAGTTGAAAGCATCATTGTATTCAATGATGTTTTCTTATTTGTAAAATGCAAAATGTTAACAACTTGCGTACTCACAAGAAAATCAATCTTTAAAATGATAAAGAAAGATCACATCACCTGTATAGGCAGGTTTTACGTGGTCTTTAATCAGGAGTTTGGCCTCCACGATTGCTTTTACAGTTCCTCTGAGGTTAGTAACAGATTTTACGGTTGCCTGTAGTTGTACATCACTATTTACGGGAACAGCTTCTCCGAACTTCAGGTTTTCTATTCCGTAATTGATTTCCATTTTTACATTTCTCACATCTGCAATCTGTTTCCAGAGATAGGGAATCAGAGATAATGTTAAATACCCATGAGCAATGGTTGATTTAAAAGGGCCTTCTTTCTCTGCCTTTTCCTGATCTGTATGAATCCATTGCTGATCCAGGGTTGCATCTGCAAATCTATTAATCTGATCCTGACTTATCGTATGCCAGGCAGAGTCTCCCAGCACTTGTCCTTCAAGAGACTTATACTCATTAAAATTATTAATAATAATCATATCTTTTTCTGAACCTTTTGAGGGATTAAAATATGTACAGTTCAATTTGCATCACTGTGGTAAGCATATATCAAGTCTGCATATTTATTTCCCAAGCATCCGGTCTTAGTCTTTCAATATTCAGACCAATTGCTGCCTATTTTCATAAATCCCTGAAAAACCTCTCACATACAAGTAAGAGGCTAATAGAACATAATGAAAATAAAAAGTAATCTACATTACATCAATGTTCTTTCAAACAATATATCCAGATCCTAAAGTTTCATGGATTTTGAATGGGAAAAAATATTAAAAATATGAGACTTGATATCGCAAAGCATGTTATTGTAACATTTCTGCAATAAAGACTTTTATTATGCCAACTTTACGTTAACAGCATTTAAACCTTTATCACTTTTTTGTACATCAAAAGCTACTTTATCATTTTCACGGATCATTCTTGTGCTTAATCCTGAAGAATGTACAAATATATCTTTACTTCCGTCTGCCGGAGTAATAAAACCGAAGCCCTTTGCTTCATTGAAAAATTTTACGGTGCCTTCTTGCATAGTAATTGTTATTAAAAAATTGTTTATTATGATCTGTAAACGCTACAGATTTTATTTATGATATTCTGACAGGTATTGTGCTTCCCGCCAGCGATTGAATATTTTTAAGGTCCAGGCACTTCACCGTCTGTGGTATTGAAGAAACCGGATCTGTAATAATCTCTACAGGATTATTCAGGATTGTTTTGGCAAAATATTTTAAACTTCCCGGCATTGTAGCGGAAAAAATCAGGTTTTGTCTTCTATGAGAAACCAGATTCACTATTTTTTTTATATGATTAGTGAATCCCATATCAAGCATTTTATCGGCATCATCTAAAACAAATAACTCAATTTTAGAAAGATCAATATGTCTCTGATTTTCTACATTAAGCAATCCTCCGGGTGTTGCCACTAAAACATCTACTCTTTTTCTTAGTGCAGCAAGTTTGCTTCCAATGGAAACCCCTTCATAAATAGAAAGCAGAGATAATGGTAAATATTTACTGTAGATTTTAAAATTCTCTTCTATCTGTATTGCCAGTTCCTGAGTGGGTGTAAGTATTAAAGTCCGTATTTCTTTATGATCCGGAGTTTGTCTTTTCAGCAGCTGTAAAATAGGCATCGCAAATGCAGCTGTTTTTCCAGCATCTGCCTGTGCAGACACAACAATCTCTCTGCCTGCCACAATATGCGGACTAGCAGACTACTCTATTTCAGTAGGTCTGGAATATCCGGCTTCTGTTACCGCACGGATAATAGGATTGATTAAATTTAAATTTTTAAAATTCATTATAAATTCCGGTTTTTCGCCGGTATTGTACAAACAAATCCGTTGATCAGAATTTGAATTGGTATATTATAATGACAAACAAAAGAGTATTCTTTTTCTGTTCATCTTTCTCTTGCTTCAGCTACAATAATATTTTTATCTATATTACGGATGGCCCGGCAATAACGTGTCGCTCTTATCTACAATAGAACTTTATAATCTCTTATCCCCACTATGAAAACAAAGGCTATAAATTGGTAGCTGAAAAAGCAAAACTGAAAGAAAAAAGTGATTTTAAACTATGACAGAATAGCAAAGGCAGTGACCTGTTTTTATAAATGTTCTGCAAACCTACAATAAAAAAAACGAACGCTATCTTATTTAATTAACTGATTATCAAAAATTTATTCGTACCTTCTGCAAATTAACCGAATTGTTTGCTGACGCGGATGATTTTAAACTCCGGAATATGCAATCTTCTTCTCCCTTACCCAGCCCTTCCCCCAGAACATTAGAGTCACATACAGGCCCTCATGTAAGAATTGCTTATTTCATTATGATACATCATAAACCTGAAATATTTAAAAATATGTTTAAGAAGATCTATACTAGGGATCAGTTTTATCTTATCCATATTGATAAAAAAGCGAAACAAGAGTTCATTGAAGAAATACAGCTTTATATCGTTCATTTTCCCAATGTCTATATTCTGGACAGTATGAATATAGTTTCGGGAGGTTTCAACATTGTTCAGGCAGAATTGAACGCTATGGAATTCCTCCTGAATGTAAGCAAAGAATGGGATTATTTTATTAATCTGAGCGGTGAAGATTATCCACTGAAATCACAAAATATTATCCGTAAATTTCTTACCACCAACAAAGGCAGGAATTATCTTTTTTATTATGATCAGAAGTTTTACAGACCTGACACGCTGAAAAGAATACAAAATCACTTTACAGAATTGGCTTATGTTATTTCATCTTTCATCTACAAAAGATCTTTTATGAAAGATGTGATTCCTTATATAGGTGGTAAATGGTTTATGTTTACAAGAGAAACCTGCTTATTTTTAACAAACAACAAAACGGTAATGGATTTTGAAGACTATTATCTTCATACTTTTTTACCTGCAGATTCATTTTTTCAGACTGTTCTTATGAATACATCATTCAATGATATTATCGTCAATGATGATAAAAGAGCAGTACTTGAGACCTCCTTTTTTCAAAATACACAGAATACATTCAATTATATTCAATCATTAAAATCCGGCAATCAGCTTTTCATCAGAAAGCTTAACAAAAAAACGGATGAAAGTATCAGAAAATATATTGAAGACAGCTATCTTACTCCTCTTCCTTATGTAAATGAAATAGAAAGAGAACTGAAAAGAGACAACCGTCAAAACAACTGATTTTTAACCTGCTTACCCAACGTATTTAAAACAGATACTATTCAATGCGTTTCTACTAAATCATTATATTTGAAAAAACATCATAACACTTGTTTTTCTTCAAATTAAAATATGGAAAAGACGCTGACACCGGGACACTTAAAACTTCTAACATTAGACTGTCAGGGATTAAGAGAAAATACTCCGTTCGGAACAGGAAAAACTGCAGTTTTGAACGCTTTGGAACATCTCGGATATATACAGATTGATACCTTATCTATGGTAGAACGGGCTCATCATCATACACTCTGGACAAGAATTCCGGATTTTGAGGCAAATGATCTGGAAGAATTGGTGGAAGAACGTAAAGTATTTGAATATTGGTTTCATGCCGCGTCCTATCTTCCCATGAAAGATTTCCGGTATGTTTTGCCTCAGATGCTGACGATTAAAAGAGGTGAATCCCGTTATTACAATGCTGATCCTAAAGTGATGGAATATGTAACAGACACCATCCGTAATGAAGGACCTAAAAGAGCAAGAGAGTTTGAGAATAAAAACCATAAAACAGGAACCTGGTGGAACTGGAAACC
>CBFQYI010000310.1:0-5683 GCA_965720825.1 uncultured Chryseobacterium sp.
CTATATTTCAGTTCTATTGTTTCAATAGCAAGTTTGCTTTCTTCTGCGTTGAATTCGGATACTTCCCATCTTACGGGGTATGCTCCCACTACATTCCAAACCATTAGGGGTGCTGTAGACTGAATCCCGCCTGAAAGAGTAATGATCAGGTCTCTGGGTTCAAACTGGAAGTTTTCCATCGCATTTCTACACCAGCTTATTAATCCGGAACTTACGATTAACCCACGCTTAAGAACTAAATTAGGATATTTGGGCCTCAAAGGAAGTTGGTGTGTAAACCTGTTTTCGCCTCCTTCGGCATATTCTTCAGTTCCAATTTCTGTTGATAAACCAGATATAGATTGAAATCTGGAGTCAATACCCTCTGTTGTTGAGATCCCGTTAACAATAAAAGAGAAACTGGTTGGAGGATATAAAACTGCCATGATTAGTTATTTTCAATAGTTAATCCTTCGTGTGCAATTTCCAATGTTTCAATAGCCACCTCGTTACCTTCAGCTTTCAAATCTGTTGATTGTAATTTAAGCGGGAATGCATTTTTCACTTTCCACGTTACTGCAGGAGCTCCTGTTTCATCTAAAAGGGAAATTGTAATAGATCTGCGTTCTACTGTACTTAGCTGAATACTCTGGAACCAATCGAAATATTCGTTGTCAGTTTTAAAAGTTCCTCTCTTTAAAGTGATGTTACTGAAAGTTTTCATTCCAGGCATCTTAATCTTACTAAAGTCAGGACTTGCGCCATGTCTGTATTCAATTAAAGCTGCTTCAACATTTAAACCGCTGACTTCCTGAAAACCTACTTTTGTTCCTCCCCAATCTACTTCAAAGGCAAACTTTACTAATGGATATGTACTCATAATATTTTTATATTTAATTGTTATTTAATTGATTTTATGCTTCCTGTAATTTGTGTGAAAAATTTAGTACGATAAATTCAGCAGGACGAACGGCAGCCATACCGATCTGGATGTTCATTCTTCCTTCTAAAATATCCTGAGCCGACATTGTTTTGTGCAGACCAACGCTTACGTAATACGCTTCTTCCGGCTTGCTTCCTGCTAATGCACCATCTCTCCACTGCTGATCAAGGAAATTCTCAATCATAGCCTGTACACGAACCCAAGTATTGGCAGTATTCGGTTCAAAAACGAAACGTTCTGTAGCTTTTTTCACAGACTCTTCTACCATGTTGAAGAATCTACGTACAGAGACATATCTCCATTCGTTACTGTTTCCGTCTAATGTTCTTGCTCCCCAAACTAATGTTCCTTTTCCTGTAAAAGTTCTGATCGCGTTGATTGATTTTCCTGAGGTAGCATCTACGTTCAATCCTTCTTGCTCTTCATGAGAAATTTTTGCTACAGGTGCCAATACATTGCTGATTGCTAAGTTAGCAGGCGCTTTCCATACTCCGGAAGTACTGTCTACTTTAGCATAAACTCCAGCCATTGATGAAGATGGAGCCAATACCACTCTTTTAGATGCAATGACTGCCTGAGCCTGATTGTACAATGCTGAACTTTTTGATTTCAACCATGCTAAATTATTTTCATTCTGAGACATTGTAACGTCTACAAGTGCTCCTGCAGAATTGATTTCTTTATAGCTATCGATTTTAACATCTTTATCATCAAAGCTATAGCTTAATACTGTTTCTAATTTTGGATAATATGCAGCTCCATATTTTAATCCTGTAGCATTTACTCCAGCTCTAAAAGCAGCAGCATCTTCAAAAACATCCATAATAACGAATCTGTCTTTCAAATCTTCTGCCTGATCCAAAGCTTTATTGTATAGCTTATAAGCGTCTGCTCCTAAAACTTCAGCATCCGGGAAAACGATAAGTGTTGGTTCGTCTTCTTTTTCTAAGGATTTTAATCCAAACCATAGACCGCCAGCAACAGTTTCTGTTCCTAAGGCAGGAGTTTTATCATAATCTGCCACTGAAACAACATAACATGGACCTCCACCATTGGCAAAGTACATTTGCATTGCATAATGCATTTTATAAGGACTTAGTTTGGCATTGTCTACTTTTGCTGTTACCACGGTATCTTCAATCGAAATAGAGATCGCTGTTTTTTCTTTTTTTGCTCCTCCAAAAATGGTTTCGTATTCCAACATAGAAGAGATTCTCGTCGGTTCATTTCTTGGTCCTTTATCTGTATGTCCGATAAAAGCAGGGATAGCCGTTTCTACTTGTGCTACAGAGGGTGGGAATTTCGCAATTTCTTCTACGTAAACTCCAGGTGTTTTGTAATTCATTTGTTAAAAAATTTAAAGTTAATATTAGTTATTTTCAATAGTTAATCCTTCGTGGGCAATTTCCAGTGTTTCAATAGCCACCTCGTTACCTTCAGCTTTCAAGTCTGTTGATTGTAATTTAAGCGGGAATGCATTTTTCACTTTCCATGTTACTGCAGGAGCTCCTGTTTCATCTAAAAGGGAAATCGTGATAGATCTGCGTTCTACTGTACTTAGCTGAATACTCTGGAACCAATCGAAATATTCGTTGTCAGTTTTAAAAGTTCCTCTCTTTAAAGTGATGTTACTGAAAGTTTTCATTCCAGGCATCTTAATCTTACTAAAGTCAGGACTTGCGCCATGTCTGTATTCAATTAAAGCTGCTTCAACATTTAAACCGCTGACTTCCTGAAAACCTACTTTTGTTCCTCCCCAATCTACTTCAAAGGCAAACTTTACTAATGGATATGTACTCATAATATTTTTATATTTAATTGTTATTTAATTGATTTTATGCTTCCTGTAATTTGTGTGAAAAATTTAGTACGATAAATTCAGCAGGACGAACGGCAGCCATACCGATCTGGATGTTCATTCTTCCTTCTAAAATATCCTGAGCCGACATTGTTTTGTGCAGACCAACGCTTACGTAATACGCTTCTTCAGGCTTGCTTCCTGCTAATGCACCATCTCTCCACTGCTGATCAAGGAAATTCTCGATCATAGCCTGTACACGAGTCCATGTATTGGCAGTATTCGGTTCAAAGACGAAACGTTCTGTAGCTTTTTTCACAGACTCTTCTACCATATTGAAGAATCTACGTACAGAGACATATCTCCATTCGTTACTGTTTCCGTCTAACGTTCTTGCTCCCCAAACTAATGTTCCTTTTCCTACAAAAGTTCTGATCGCGTTGATTGATTTTCCTGAGGTAGCATCTACATTAAGCAGATCCTGTTCTTTGTTGGAGATTTTTACCGCCGGTACATCTACCAGGCTAAGCCCTACATTAGCTGGTGATTTCCATACTCCGGAAGTACTGTCTACTTTGGCATAAACTCCGGCAATTGCTGATGATGGTGCCAGTACTACCTGTAAAGACTCAATTGCTTTTTTAGCCTGGTTGTATAATTCTGAATTTTTTAATTTCAATTCTGCTAAATTTTTAATACCAGCTGCGCCCGTAATTAAAACATTAGCTTCATTAAAATCATAACTCAAAACTGTTTTTAATTTTGGATAATAAGCTGCTCCATAATTTAAACCTTTAGCTTTTACTTCTTTTCTAAAAATAGTATCATTTCCAAGGACATCCATGATAACGAATCTGTCTTTCATAGATTCTGCATGATTCAAAGCGCTGTTGTATGCAGAATAGGCCTCAGTAATAAAAGAATCTATGTTAGCATCAGAAACATTATCGGCATGTTCAGAAGAAAAACCAAAAATCATGTTGGAAGTAGTAAGATCTTCTTTATAAGCATCTGCAACAACTTTAGCAGCAGCCTTAACGGTAGTAACACTGGAGTTTGTAACGGCAGCAGCAGCTTTAGCAGCGGCTACAATCTCCTGAGCAGCCTTAACAGCAGCCATTTCACTAAGATTTCCAGGAACGGTAACTTCATAATCACCAGCTTTAGCAACGGCAGCAGCTACAGCAGCAGCCACATCAGCACCATCAACAGCATTTGAAACAGCTTTAGCAGCAGCTTCAGCAGCAATAGCTACATTCCTGTTATCCATGGCAGCCTGAAGGGCAGCAGCTGCCGCAGCAACTTCATCAGCAGTGGCAACCAAACCTTGAAGATCCGGGAAAACGATAAGAGTAGGTTCGTCTTCTTTTTTTAGTAATTCAAGACCATATAATAAAGTTCCGGCTTCTGTTGCAGAAGTTCCGGCAGTTACCTCATCATTGTAACCTCCTACGGAAACAATATAGCAAACCCCACCGCCATTCGCAAAATACATTTGCATGGCATAATACATTTTAAAATCGCTTATTTTAGGTTGTATTGCTGTTGCAACACCATCTTTGAAAGCGACAGCAAAAGTTTCCGGGTTTGCTTTTCCAAAAATTTCTTCATACTCCAACATCGAAGCAATTCTTGTTGGTTTATTTTTCGGTCCATCCGCTGTATATCCAATAAAAGCAGGGATAGCCGTTTCAACTTGCGCTACGGAAGGGGGAAATTTTCCTTGTTCCTCCACGTAAACTCCAGGGGTTTTGTAATTCATTTTAAAAAATTTTACGTTAATATTAATTATTCCTCGAAGTAAAACTTCGGATATTTATTCGTGATTGATTGATTTTATCTTTCTAGAACTGTTGCAATTTGTGCGAGAAGTTGAGTACAATAAACTCTGCGGGGCGCACTAATGCTATTTTAAGATCTACATTCATTATAGTAGTTCCTTCTACTCCTTTCACGGTTACTTCATAAGCTTCTTTCGGAGTACTTCCTGCCAATGCACCCTCCATCCATTGCTGGTTTAGAAAATTTTCCAACATTGTTTTTGCCCGTAACCATGTATGAGGGATATTAGGCTCATTCATAAACTTGTTGAGGGCATCGTTGACCGATTGTCTGATCATATTATAATAACGGCGTACATGTACATACTTCCATTCGTTATCTTTCCCTTCATCATTTTTATCTTTTCCTTCAAGGGTTCTGGCTCCCCAGATTAAAGTACCCTTTCCTGTAAAAGTTCTGATTGCATTGATTGATTTCCCGAAAGCGTCTATATTTAAAGCCTCCTGTTCCTGATCGGAAATTTTTTCGGTCGGAGTAATGACATGGCTGATATTGATATTTGCCGGAGCTTTCCACACGCCTCTTGTACTGTCTATTCTTCCATATGCTCCTGCTATTGCTGATGATGGTGGTAAAACAACTTTTAACGACTGCATTTCTTTTTTCACCTGATTATATAATGCCGAATTGGATGATTCCAGATTTTTAAGTGTAATCCCGTCTGCATCTCCCTTTTCGTCTTTTACTTCAAGAATTGCCGTTTTTAAATCAGTAAACTCTCCAGTGAAATCAGGTGCATTTTCATCTGAATCATCAGGGATCATAAAATCATCTATTGTTCCGTCATAAATGGCTTCTAATACAATCTGTGCCTCAGAAATTGCTACAGTTAAAGCATTTTTTTTATCACCTGCATCAGCATTTTCATTTACTTCTTCTGCTATCGCAATAGCCTGACCTAATAAATCAGCAAGGACGTAAGCATCAGCAGTCCCGGTTGAGATTTCGGCACGCGCCAAACTTTTTAATTCGTCTAAAGCAGCGGTCTCCCCCGCATAAAAAAGAGCACTTCCTTGTCCGGCTTTTTGTAAACCGGTATGTACTATAGGTGTTGTAGTCTCATCAAAAGTATAATTCAAAATGGTTTTTAAGTGAGGAAAGTAAGCTGCCGCATGATTAGT
>CBFQYI010000311.1:0-5646 GCA_965720825.1 uncultured Chryseobacterium sp.
AAAGACCTATTCATATGTAATATTTGATTAAAAGATTTAATCATTTAAATATTTAAAAATTAAAGGCTGTTTCTTATTGAAGCAGCCTTTTTTGTACTGCTTTTGGCATAAAAATGGAGATGGTTTTTGAAAATTTCATGTATGAAAAAGATTTTTATCAGTTGGATGCTTTTGGCGGGAATCAGTTCATGGGCACAGGAAGCAGGAAAGGCAGGAGAATTATTAAAAAATGAGGCTTCTACTACAGAAATGAGAACCTCTAAAAGTCCGGACGAAAGAAATAAAACTTTTGATCAGCCGAGATCTGGAAATAATACAACCCCTCAGAGAAGAGGAAATGAAAATAGAATAAAAAATCCTAATTATCAATGGAACAGAAACCACGGCTATGCAGAAGTTTTTCTGAGAATTCCTGAACAGGGCTTTTTTACCGTGGAAGTTGGTGATCAGATGATGGGAAACGGTTCCGGAAAGTACAGGTTCTTTGATCTGTCATCAGGAAGAATACCCATTTCAATCTACGAGAATGGTTTCCTGATCTACAGAACAACACTGATGCTTCGAAATAATAACAGAATGGTGTTGGACTTCTTTACTAATGAAGGTCTTTACCTCCTGGATTCTTATCCTGTACAAAATCAATATGGATTTAATGACTGGAATGATATCTGGAATAGTCCTTACGGGAATCAGTCCGGAGACTGGTTTTCTCAGGGAAATGTGATGGATACTCATTCTTTCCGTCAGTTTTTTGATATGATGATGAGCAATGAGAGTTTTGATGATGGAAAAATTAAGATGATCAATCAACAGATGCGTACTTCTATGTTTACGTCCGAACAAATAAGAAATCTGGTAAAAGCACTCAGTTTTGATAATAAGAAATTGGCACTCGCTAAATCTATGTACCGTAATTGCGCAGACAAAAACCGATATTTCATAGTGTATGATGCCTTTGATTTTGAAAGCAGTAAACGTGAACTGATGGACTATATTTCTAATTTATAACTTTCAATAGAAAACGGCTGTAGCCCGTTTTTTCATAAAAAAACTTAGCCAAAGCCTATCTTTGAAATAGATATTTTTTTCATGTTTATAAATGTTTTACTGCTTTTATGAAGTCTTCAAAAGAATTATAATGGTATTGACTAGGTTGGCATATTCAAATTTCCGTACCTTTGTCAGCTAATTTTATCATCAATGCAACTCGGAAAAACTCAGACTTTAACAATTTCAGAAAAAATTAATTCAGGATGGATCCTTGTGGATGAATCTGGTGAAAAGGCTTTTCTGCCTAAAATCTTTATTCAGGATGAAAAAGAAACAGGTGAGGATGTTGAAGTTTTGTGTATCAGGATGACGATAAATTAAAAGCAACTACTGAGATCCCATTGGCAGAAGTAGGTGAATTTGCAGTAATGAGCTGTGTGCAAAGTCTTCCGAGCGGAGCTTTTATGGACTGGGGAATCATTAAAGATTTATTTATCCCTTACAAACAGCAGAAAACAAAAATTGTCGAAGGAAAAAGATATCTGGTTTATATCTATGTAGATGAAGATATGGAACTGATTACCGGTACCACGAAGTTCAAAAGAAATCCTCAGTATGATGAGCTTCCTTTCAAAAAAGGAGACAAAGTAGATCTTATCATGATGAATGAAAGTGAACTGGGCTGGAATGTGATCATCAACAAACAATACATTGGTTTGATCTATGCTTCCGATGTTTTCAAAAAACTGTATCCGCTATCAGAAGAAACAGGATATATCAAAACCATCCGTGAAGACGGGAAAATAGATATATCTTTACAGCCTGAAGGTTTTGAAAATATTGACGAGTTCAAACAGAAAATTCTGAACAAACTGGAAGAAAACTACGGACTTCTATATGTGTCTGATAAATCTTCACCTGAAGAAATTAAGGATGAACTTCAGATGAGTAAGAAAAACTTTAAAAAGGCGATCGGAGGACTTTATAAAGATAAAATCATCGATATTTCAGACGATAAGATCAAATTATTATAAAAACAAAAAACGGGCAGAAATTTCTGCCCGTTTTTTTATTTTTTTTCTTTCAAAAATGAAATTTGTTCTTTTAGCATGACTATCTGGTCGTCTTTTGACTGGATTAGCTTGTCATATGTTTCTTTAATATCTTTAATTATCTCTTTGTAGTCATTATTAATAGCTTCAGTATAACCATCATTACTGATGCCTTCATTAGACAGGCTATGGATTTTATTTCTATTGACATTTAGAAAACTAGATAAATCTTCTTCAAGAATTTCAGAAATTTTTATTAATCTTTCTACACTTAGTTTCGTTTCGCCTGTCTCTATTTTACGGTAAGCCGCCGAAGTTATGTCTAATTCATGAGCCATGTTTTCAAAAGTATAGCCTTTTTTACTCCTTTGTTGGGCAATTTTCTCTATAATTTTTTCAATTTCTATCATTTGTATTTATTTTCCTCAAAAGTATATATTTTTCACTAAAAGTATTTCTCTACATTGAGTGATATGTTTAGTTTAGATCATGAAAAACACAAGTGCGCAAATGTTTTTTTGGTGTATTAAATTATTACAAATTAAAAATTCATTTTATGAAAAAAAATTTATCAATAGCAATTCTGCTATCGGGCATTTCATTAGGATTTGCAAAAGATGTAAAATTGGAGACAGAAAAGACTCCGAATGTTCAAACAATTAATACAACTAATTCTCTTGTTAAAAATGGGAATAAGGAACTAACAATTACGAAAGTTAGTAAAGTATTAGGTCACATTGAACATATTGTGGGTGCTGTTTATGGTTATGAAGATGGCTACGTACAAGTATATTATTATGACTTTTATATTTGGGTGCCTTAATCATCTAGCTGCTTAACAAATAATAGCATTAGAAAAACTAATGCTATTTTAATTTTAAATAAAAAAAAATGAAAAGCATATTTTCTATCAGTTTTACTTTTCTTTGCTTATTAGGATTTTCTCAAAATTCAATGCAAAATAATGACCGAAAAGAAAACTTTGTAGCTGTTGTTTCTTATGAAAAGGAATCATTTCCTCCTACACAAGGGCTAGAAGAGCTTCCGCAGGTATTGCAGGATATGGCTAAAAGTCATAAAAATGCTCCTGAATACTATGAACTTCTTTTTAATGATACAGAAGCTTTATATAGAAAAATAGATAAGAAAACAGAGCCACAACAAGATGAAATGAATACTGGAAATATACAAATGAAGGTTACTAAAGTTTCTGTAAGTACTCCAGGCGAAATGTACAAAAATTATAAAACCAAAGCTTCAGTGGATTCAAGAAAAATATTGGATAAAGAATTTTTGATCTCAGAGAATTTAAAAAAAATGGATTGGGAACTGATCAACGAAACAAAAACTATAGGAAGCTTAGAGTGTAAGAAAGCTCAGATAAAGGAGGGGGATGATATCACAGAAGCATGGTATGCTCCGAACATTCCTACAATGGCAGGACCAAGTATTTATTGGGGATTGCCAGGACTTATTGTTGATGTAAGAAGTAAAACAAGTCATTATACTGCTATTCAAATAAAAGAAAATGGAGTGGCTAAAATTGTAGAACCTACAAAGGGTAAAAAAGTTAATAAGCAAGAGTTTACAAAATTAGAGAAAGAACGCTTGAATGAAATGATAAAAGATAAGGCTGGTTTCAGGATTGTTAATGAATAATGAATGAAAGTTTCTCTACTATGAAAATCCCTCTCTCAGTATTTTTCGTCTTTTTTAATTTATTTGTTTCTGCGCAAGGCAATATAAAAGAAAATATCATAAGTATTGCTTCTTATGAAGAACAACCAATTCTCTCTCAAGATGCTTTTAAAGATGTGCCTGAACCATATCGGGCAATGGTTAGTAAAAATACGAAACCTCTTCCCAGTTATTATGAACTTTCATTTAATAATAATGAAGCTTTGTATAAAAAGGTACAAAAAAAAGTAGAAGCACCAGAAGATATGAATACAGGAAATATACAAATGAAACAGACTGTGTTGTCTTTTGGAGTAACTGTTGAGATGTACGAAAATTATAAAACCAAGAAATCAGTATCTTCAAGAATGATACTGGATAAAGAATTTTTAATTTCAGAAGATTTAAAAAAAATAGATTGGAAACTTATTAATGAAACAAAAACTATTGGAGGTTTTATATGTAAAAAAGCTCAGGCAAAAATAGGAGATGATTTGGTAGAAGCATGGTACTCTCCAGATGTTCCTACAATGGCAGGACCAAATATTTATTGGGGATTGCCCGGACTTATTGTAGAATTAAAAAGCAAAAGTTGTCATTATATAGCAATCGAAATAAAAGAAGATGCAAATGGGCAGATGATTCCACCTACGAAAGGAAAACAAATAAGCAAAGAAGAATTTAAAAAGCTGGTTGACGAGCGACTCAATGATTTTAAAAGAGAACATCCTAATAATTTTAAAGTTACAGCCCAATAATAAAATTTAGTAACCTCCATACTTTTTATGGAGATTACTTTTACTACTCAAAAACAATTTTATAGCACAAATGAAGAACTTCAATTTTATGTTCTTTTTATTTTTCCCTGTTTTTATATTTTCCCAGTTTAAAATCACCGGAAAGATCCTTAATAGCAATCATTCTCCGATAGAGAATGTAATTGTTCAGGTATTGGATAAAAATGGGAATACACTTGCTTATGGAAATTCTGACGAAGATGGAAAATTTAGTTTTCAAATCAACGAAGGTACACCGTATAGTGTGGAACTCAATAAAATGGGTTACGAAAAGGTTAAGAAAGAAATTACAGTAGATAATAATCAGAAATCAATTGTACTGGAAGAAATACTTTCAGAAAAAATGAATCAGATTGAAGAAGTAAAGATTATCGGGCAATCAACTGCCGTAAAGCAAGAAGGAGACACAATAACGTATAAAACAAAATATTTTACAACAGGCGCTGAACGCAATCTTAAAGATGTCCTTAATAAAATACCTGGCTTTGATGTTGGAGGTGATGGGCAAATACGAGTAAACGGAAAAAAAGTAGATAATCTCCTCGTAGATGGGAAAGAATTTTTTGGAGATAATCATCAGTTAGCAACAGAAAATTTAGGTGCAGATATGATTGATGATATAAGAGTTATTAATCATTATTCGGATTATTCAAAAGTAAAAGATTTAGAACCTTCGGATAAAACAGCTTTAAATATTGGTATAAAGAAAGAATTTAAAGGAAGAATAACAGGCAATGCAACTTTGGTTTCTGCTTATGAAGGACGTTATAAATTAGGTGCAAATTTGTTTAAATTTTCTAAAGCTGCCAATATTAGTTTTATAGGTAATTCAAACTCTATCAACGATGAAGTAATTACATTTGACCAATATTTCAAAATGATTATTGCTTCTAAAAATGATTTTGTGAGCAGACGTAACAGCGGTTCAGATTTTCAAATTCCCTCAACCCTTCTAAGTGATGATAAAATGACGAAAAAGTATAATAATTTTGGTGCATTAAACATTACTTCTTACTTATCAAAAAAAACGAAGCTTAATATATATAGCATTTTCAATAATGTAAATCAAAATAAAAATATTTTAAATAATACTTTGTTTTTTTATCAGAATTTAAATTATAGTACTGCCG
>CBFQYI010000312.1:0-5637 GCA_965720825.1 uncultured Chryseobacterium sp.
AGACGCTCCATGGAAAGCTGGAGATTTATTGGTCCAAAAAGACTTAGCTGAGACATTGAAACTGATCCAGAAGCAAGGTGCTAAAGGTTTTTATGAAGGAAAAACGGCAGATCTTTTGGTTGCCGAAATGAAAAGAGGTAACGGAATTATCACTTTGGAAGATCTTAAAAACTATAAAGTTGCCGAAAGAAAAGCGCTTGAATTTGATTACAAAGGAAACAATGTTGTAACCATGCCTTTACCATCAAGTGGTGGAGTTCTTCTTGCCCAGATGCTCAGAATGGCTAGTTTCGAAAACCTTGAAAAGTATCAGCAAAACTCTACAAAAGCAGTTCAGATCATGACTGAAGCAGAAAGAAGAGCTTACGCCGACAGAGCAGAATATATGGGTGATCCGGATTTTATTCAGGATAAAACTTCTTACCTGATCTCTGATGACTATCTGAAAGGAAGATGGAAAAGCTTTAGTTTTGATAAAGCTACTCCAAGTGCGGAAGTAGGTAAAATTATAGAACAGCCCAAAGAGTCGATGCAGACTACTCATATTTCCGTATTGGATAAGGACGGAAATGCAGCTTCTGTAACCACCACACTTAATGGATACTATGGAAGTAAAGTCCTTGTTTCAGGAGCGGGATTCTTTTTAAATAATGAAATGGATGATTTCTCTATCAAACCAGGGGTTCCAAATATGTTCGGGGCAGTGGGTGGAGAAGCCAATTCAATACAGCCTAACAAGAGAATGCTCTCTTCTATGACCCCAACTATTATTCTTAAAAACGGAAAGCCTTATATGGTCGTAGGAACACCGGGCGGAACTACAATCCCTACTTCAGTGTATCAGTCTATCGTGAATGTAGTGGATTTTAAACTGAATGCCAATATTTCAGTGAATGCCCCAAAATTCCATCATCAGTGGCTACCAGAAACCATTACTGTGGAAAACAATTTCCCGGAAAGTACCATTGCTGAACTGAAAAGTAAAAATTACGTCATTGAAAAGACAAAATATATTGGGAAAACAGAAATGATTGTTCTTGATGAAAACGGAAATATTCACGCAGTAGCAGATGGCCGTGGAGATGATTCTGTAGCAGTGGAATAATACTTATACAAAAACAACAAAATACAGCCTGGGCTTCATTCTTCGAGTGAAGCCCAGGCTTTTTTTTAAGCATTCTGGAAAAAAGCATTGCAGATTCTTTTCAATGACTTTTGTCATGTTTTTAGATAAATTTTCTTAATTTTCGCCCTTAAAAAAACAAAACGACTGTTCTTTGAAAGCAAAAAAAATACACAATCAGCTTTATTTCCAAGTGATTATCGCCATCATTGCGGGTATTCTTCTGGGAAAATTTTATCCTGAATTAGGAGAAAAGATGAAACCTTTGGGAGATGGATTCATCAAATTGGTAAAAATGATTATCGCTCCGGTAATTTTCATTACGCTTACGTTAGGAATCGCCCACATGACCGATTTGAAAAGAGTTGGCAGAATTGCAATTAAAGCAATGATCTACTTTTTTACCTTTTCAACTCTGGCTCTTATCATAGGATTATTAGTAGGAAATATTCTACAGCCGGGACATGGTTTAAATATTGACCCTTCTACTCTTTCAGGAGATGTTTCACAATATCAGGCAAAAGCTCATGAATCAACACTTACGGGCTTCATTATGAATATTATTCCTGAGACATTATTCAGTCCGTTGGTGGGTGAAAATATCCTTCAGGTTCTTTTGGTGGCTATTTTAATGGGAGTTGCTTTAGTTTTAACAAAAGAAAAGAGCCAGAAAGTAACTGATTTCCTACAGGATTTATCCACTCCGGTATTTAAAATCGTTCATATGCTCATGAAATTGGCCCCGATAGGAGCTTTCGGAGCAATGGCTTTTACGATCGGTAAATACGGACTTCATTCTGTTCTGAATCTTATATTCCTGGTAGGTACATTCTATATTACTTCTATCCTGTTTGTCGTTCTGGTATTGGGAGCGGTAGCATGGTATAACGGATTTAATATTTTCAAACTTCTTTTTTATCTTAAAGAAGAACTGCTTCTCGTTTTGGGTACGAGCTCTTCAGAATCTGCCCTTCCCGGAATTATGGAGAAACTTGAAAAAGCAGGCTGTTCACGCGCCATTGTAGGTCTTGTGGTTCCCACAGGATATTCTTTCAATCTTGACGGAACGAATATTTATATGACTCTGGCCTCTCTCTTTATTGCGCAGGCATTAAATATTCATCTTCCTATTGAAAAGCAACTGATGCTTCTTTTGGTGGCTATGTTAAGTTCAAAAGGTGCAGCTGGCGTTACAGGTGCCGGATTTGTTACCCTTGCCGCAACATTGGCAGTAGTTCCTGAAATTCCGATTGCAGGAATGACTTTAATTCTTGGAATTGATAAGTTCATGAGCGAATGCAGAGCCCTAACCAACGTAATTGGGAATTCTGTAGCTACCGTAGTAGTTGCCAACTGGGAAAAACAACTCGATAAAGAACAGCTTCAGTACTGCCTGAATCATCCGGCTGAAATAGAAAAGAAACTGGAAGTGTAAATAGGTGGCAGATAGCAGATTTTAGGTTGCAGGGATTCGGGAGAGAATCAAGGTTCAAGGTTTAATATTGTGTAACACGTAACCCGAAACCAAACAACCAGCAACTAGTAAACCCGAAACAAAATTAACCCGCACCCCGTACCCGAAAACTTTAAATCAAAATACTCAAACTCGCAGGTTGAACTTTAACATGAATCGGTGATTTGATCTTATTGAATTCACCGTCCAGATGCCAGTTTTTGGTATTGACCTTAAATGATATTTCAGAGACTGGAAGATAGGTTACATATTCATCATCTTTCAGTCTTTTGGTAAACATCCGGAAAGCAAAGAGCGCAGAATACGTAAGCGGAAACTTTTTTACCAAAACCATGTCAACCAACCCATCACTTTTACTGGCTTTCGGAGCAATATAAGCATTGTTACCAAACTGACGGGTATTCGCGATGTTCATCATCAGATACCTCCCGTTGTACTGTTGATATTCTTCATCAAAAAATTTCACCTTGATGGGCTTATAATTGAAAAAGGTTTTCAGAGAGACTTTGATATAATTTTTGAATCCACGGCTTGTTTTTTCAAATTCTTTAACCACTTTACCGTCAAATCCCGTTCCCGAAACATTGATGGAAAGCCTTTCGTTTACCGTGAAAGTATCAATCTTTCTGGAGTTTTTGATTTTTATTTTTTCTAAAAGTTCATCAAGATTTTTACTGAATTGTGTTTCATTGGAAAACCCATTTCCTGAGCCTGCCGGAAAAATAGCCAGAATTTTATCTGTATAAATAAGACTTTTGGCCACTGTAGAAATAGTACCATCACCACCTATTGCCACAAAAACATCTACCTCTTCAAAATGGGACTGAATAAATTCTTCTGTCCCGGGAATAGATTCTGACACATAATACAATGGGTTATTAACCTTTGTTTTAAGTTCGTTTAAAAACGGCTGATAGTTTTTTTTGGCCGAAAAAGGATTGATAATAAAAGCTACTTTGTCCATTACCGCAAAATTAAAAAATGCTTCCAAAACTGGAAGCATTAATTTACTTAATTTTCATTCTTTCTTTAAATTCTGTATTTAATGTGCCTTTCAGGTCTTCCCATGAAACCGGAATTGTAATGTCTCCGGCAGCAAAAGCAGCAATTTCATAGGGACTGTAATGAAAATACAGGTTTTTATCATCAAAATAAAAGTTATCAGATGCCGGAATTTTATCCACTAAAAGCATTTCTGAGTTCTTCACTTCTCCATCACCATCCATCGTACCACTATTCATTTTATCAATATTTTTCATCAGAATGGCTTCAATTTTATTTTTAGGCATTGAAGTAATGTCTTTCAATTCTAATTTTTTGCTGTTTTTCAGATCAAAAACCCTTTCGGAAAATCCGTAATTATCATGCGCTCCTCCTTGATACCCGCTTCCCAAATATTGAATATGCATATAACCGTTGGTATTAGAAATAAGATTCATATGCGAGCTTGAATACCAGTCTTGAGCATAAGTGACATCTGAAGCCCAGTCTTTATTATCATTTTTTACAGAATTGAAATAACTATTTTTCTCATTATCCAGATAAGCCTGAAGGCCGGCTTTGGAAAAGTCTTTAATCTTTTCATTCTGGAAATAAATGCTGTCTAATAGTTTTTTATCTTTTAAAGTAGGGAAAACCAAGAGCTTTGAAGTAAAGCTCACTTTTAAAGAGTCTGTAATTTTTGTAGAGTCATTGACTTTCACAGAGTCTACTACAAATTCTTCAGCAGCTTTGTTTTCCGTTTTTTCTGCTGAACCTGTTGTTTCATTTTTTTTACAGGCAGTCACTGCTAAGAAAGAAGATAACGCTATAACAGCAATCGTGTTTTTCATAATTCTAATTTTTTAATATCAAATACAAAAACCATTCAAAAGATGAATGGTTTTTGAAAAAAAAATATTTTTTTATTTAAATCCTGTTAACAATTACTTTTTTACAAGGCTGATTACCTGATTTTCAAATTTCGAAGCAACACCCCAGATTTGTTTGAACGCAGGGTAATATTCTTTCGGATAATCTGAACTTTTAACTTTCATTGTGCTGGTTACTTCGAGCTTATTTGCTTTCTGTTCTACAGAATAAACATATTCTATTTCCTTGTCTTCAGTTACAATCCTCTTAGCTTTAGGCATTTCTTCAATGGTATAGCCTTCAGGAATTTCCAATACTACTTTTTTTACCTTAGTAAAAGCAGAAATTAACTCAATAGGAAATTTCCTTTCTTCCGTCTGATCAAATTCATTAAAGTTCTTACTTAAGAAAACTAAAGGGTTAATAATCATTTTTTTTCCAACTCTGTCCGCCATTTCCTGAGAAGAAAATTTCATTGTACTTTCAAACTCACCACTTTCCAAAACTTTAGAGTTAATATCAGTAAAGTCTACAGAAAAGTTTTCTTTATACTTTTTTTTATATTTTTCAGTATTCTCATCATATTCTTCTTTTACCTGCATTGCAAAAGTTCCTTTGTCTTTTTCAGAATAGAATCCGGAAACTTCTCCTTCTTCATTAATTTTTGCATTCACCGTCAGAGACTTAAAACTAGGGATAAAGTTAATCATCTGAATTTGTTTTGGCCCTTCTTTTGAAAAAATCATCCCATACTGATTCCAGTCTCTTTGAGGAAGTTCATTCACTGAAGCCTGTTTAGAGGTAGCGTCATACAAATCATAACCCTCTTTTGTTTGGACTGCAGCCAATACAAAATTAAGCTTTGAAGCATCAGGAAAGACAAAATTGATTAGACCATTATTCACCGTAGAAATAACCACCGGTTCAGCACTAAGCCCTGCTTCTCTTAGCATTGATACTAATAATAAATTGATATCTCCAGAATTTCCTGTTTTTGTTTCAAGAAGTTTTTTAAATCCATTCTCTGTAACAACACCCATTTTTTTATTCCACAAATAGTTATTCTTAACATATGTAAAAATAGCATCTGCTTTTTTAGTATTGTCTTTAATATTAAAGATATCAGCAGGAATAGCTTCTTTTATTAATTTTGTCTTATTTCAAAAGATCCGCTACGTAAGGCATAAGA
>CBFQYI010000313.1:0-5631 GCA_965720825.1 uncultured Chryseobacterium sp.
AAGCGAAATCAAAACAGATAATTTCAGACTTAACATGAAAAATAATGCAAGCTTCATGGGATCTGTAAACACAAGAAGAGCAGAAGTGGAAATGCATAACAGAAGCCGCGCCAACTTTTTGGGATTATCTAAAGATGCAGTGATAAAGATTTCAGATACAGCAAGTTTAATTGCACCTTACTGGAAAATTACCAATTTGAATATTGATTCTAAAAACGGAAATTATGCAGAAGTAAATGTAAAAGATTCTTTAAAAGGGCATATTCAGAATACTGCAAAATTTATCTATTATAATGACCCAATCAGAGCATTTAAAATTGATAAAACGACAAAAGTCGAAAACAAAAAGCTGGATTAAAAAACAGCATTATTTAAACTAGAAACTAGGAACTTTATAAACTATAAAAGAACAACATACAAATATGAATACACTAGAAAAAGCGAAACTTTGGTTAAGTGATACCTTCGATAAAGAGACGAGAGATGCTGTACAGACATTAATCGACAGCAATTCTCCGGACCTGGAAGATTCTTTCTACAGAGAACTGGAATTCGGTACAGGAGGTATGCGTGGGATAATGGGAGTAGGAACCAACCGCTTGAATAAATATACATTAGGACAGGCTACTCAGGGATTGGCCAATTATATGCTTCAGCAGTTCAAAGGAGAAGAGATTAAAGTGGCCATCGCTTATGATGTTCGTAACAACTCAAAAGAATTCGGGAAACTGGTAGCAGATGTTTTGACAGCTAATGGAATTAAAGTATTACTTTTCAAAGATCACAGACCCACTCCGGAATTGTCTTTCACAGTACGTGATAAAAAATGTAATGGGGGAATTGTATTGACAGCCTCTCATAATCCGCCTGAATACAATGGTTACAAAGTATACTGGAACGACGGAGCACAAATTGTTCCTCCTAATGATGAAGCGATTATCAATGAAGTATATTCTGTAAAATTCGAGGAAATTAAATTCAACGGAAATGATGATCTGATCGAATGGATCGGAGAGGAGCAGGACGATGTGTATATCGATGCCTGTATTGAAAACTCTACCTATCAGAATGTTGGAAAAGAAAACTTAAATATTGTTTTCACCTCTATCCACGGAACAACCTATACTACAATCCCGAAAGCTTTAGAAAAAGCAGGATTTAAAAAAGTAGATCTTGTAAGAGAACAGATGATCCCAAGTGGAAATTTCCCTACCGTAGATTCTCCAAACCCGGAAGAGCCTGCAGCTTTGGAAATGGCAATGGATCTGGCAAGAATTACCAATGCAGATATCGTGATCGGAACGGATCCGGACGGAGACAGATTAGGGATTGCAGTAAGAAACCTTGATGGTGAAATGCAATTGTTAAACGGTAACCAAACCAATACAATTCTTACGTATTACATTCTGAATGAGTGGAGAAAACAAGGGAAAATTACCGGAAAAGAATTCATTGGTTCTACCATCGTAACTTCAGATATTTTCTTTGATATTGCGCAGAAATTCGGAGTAGAATGTAAAGTAGGTCTTACCGGATTCAAATGGATCGGAAAAATGATCCGCGAAGCAGAAGGAACGCAGAAATTTGTGTGTGGTGGTGAGGAAAGTTTCGGTTTCATGACCGGAGATTTTGTACGTGATAAAGACTCTTGCGGAAGTATCCTTGTAGCTTGTGAAATTGCTGCATGGTGCAAAGCCAACGGAAAAACTATGTATCAGTACATGATCGAGATCTACGAAGACCTTGGAATGTATTATGAAGGACTGATCAATATCGTAAGAAAAGGAAAAGAAGGCGCTGAAGAAATTCAGAATATGATGAAAGATTTCCGTGAAAATCCTCCAAAGGAACTGGCTGGTTCATTAGTAGAAGAAGTGAAAGACTTTAAAGAACAGACAAGTCTTACCATTTCTACGAATGAGAAAAAAGTAATGAATGATATTCCGAAGTCTAACGTTTTGATCTATTACACACAGGATGGAACAAAAGTTTGCGTAAGACCTTCAGGAACAGAACCCAAAATCAAGTTCTATGTTTCAGTGAAGGATTCCATTTCTTCAGAAGCAGATTTCAGAGACAAGTTAAAATCATTGGAAGCTAAAATAGGAGCCGTTAAAACAGATTTGAAACTGGATTAATGCACTGAAATACAGCAGATGATAAAAAGAATTATAGCAATATGCATACTCTCTGCAGCCGTAGTTTCCTGTAAAAAGGAAACTGCAGTTTCAGAAGGAAAACAGGTAAACGATTCGATTACCAAAACTAAATCCGAAGAAGATCAGTACAAACCCATAGACACAGCTTGTTCATCCGCTAACAAAACGGAGGATTATATCACATCTCTTCAATGGTACCGTACCAAAATCGAAAAAGAGATGGCAGCTAACAGTCCGGAACAGAATGACCAAGTATACGAAGACTATTTAAAAATAAGAGGAAAGTATACCGAATGTCTGATGAATCTTCATACTGATGTTTTGGATAAATATGTAAATTATTATAATTACGAGAAGGATCAGTACAATTTTCCGGATAATGTTAAAAAAATAGCTTCAGAACTGAAGAAAGCAGGTCTTGAATTCAGAGAAGTAGGAGAAGGAATGACTGAAATATGGACCATTCCGGGATATTATTCCTCTCTTTTTAAGAATAAAGTAACTCCGGATTACGAAGCCTATATTTCACAGACTGATAAAGAGAGTGAAACCAATTATGCCGCAGATGCAGGATTGATAATCAGCTGGGAACAATTAGGGAACAGATTGATTTTCTGGGAGAGTTTTATGAATAAATATCCTGAAAGCAAGCTGATAAAGACTGTAAAACAAGACTATAACTACTATTTGTCCGATTATCTTTTAGGAATGGATAATACTCCAACCTACGAAAGAGAACCAGACAAAGAAACCGGAAAACTAAACGATGAAAACAGAGCGGAATTCAATAGGATAATCAAAAAATATCCGAATTCCAATGCCGCAAAAAAAGCAAAAGAAGTAATGATCCTTTTTGATGCACAAACACCGGTAGATCAAATAGATGAGAAGATTCATGGAGAACGATAATATAAATTTAAAATAAGAAAAAGTGAAAGTTTCAAAATTAGCAGCGAACCTGATCGGTTCTGAAATTGTAAAAATTGGTAACGAAGTAAATGATCTAAAAGCAAAAGGAGCGGAAATTGCCAATCTTACTATTGGTGATCTGAATTCTAATATCTATCCTATTCCGGCATTACTGAAGGAAGAAATTCAGAAAGCATATCAGAATAATCTGACGAACTATCCGCCTGCCAACGGACTTTTATCTTTAAGAAAAGAAGTTTCCAAAGACCTTAAAAAAAGATGGAATCTTGATTATTCTCCTGAAGATATCCTGATTACTGCAGGATCAAGACCTTTGATCTACGCCGTATACAAAACGATCGTAGATGAAGGAGATAAAGTAGTGTATCCTACACCATCATGGAACAACAATCACTATGCTTACCTTACTTCAGCCAACGCTGTAGAAGTGAAAACAAAACCTGAAACCAATTTCCTTCCGACTGCTGATGATTTAAGACCTCATTTGGATGGAGCAGTGTTATTAGCTTTGTGTTCTCCTTTGAACCCTACAGGAACAATGTTTACAAAAGAGCAGCTTTCAGAAATCTGCGAACTGGTCATTGCTGAAAATAAAAAAAGAGGAGCAGATGAAAAACCGTTATACTTAATGTATGACCAGATCTACTCTTGCCTTACATTCGGTGCTGAGCACGTAGATCCGGTTTCTCTTTTCCCTGAAATGAAAGACTACACCATCTATATCGACGGTATTTCAAAATGTCTTGCCGCAACAGGAGTACGTGTTGGATGGGGATTCGGGCCTGCTCATATCCTTGATAAAATGAAGGCGCTTCTTACACACGTTGGAGCATGGGCACCAAAACCAGAGCAGGAGGCAACGGCTAAATTCTATGAAAATTCAGAGAATGTAGATACTTTCGTGAATGATTTTAAAGCTAAACTTGAAGAAAGCTTAAAAGTACTTCACAACGGAGTTCAGGATTTAAAAGGAAAAGGACTTTCTGTTGACAGTATTGAACCAATGGGAGCTCTTTATCTTACTATTAAATTAGATTATATCGGGAAAACAAAACCAGACGGAGCTGTACTTGAAAACTCTTCAGACCTGGTTTTCTACTTAATTAATGAAGCAGGAGTGGCATTAGTACCATTCTCAGCTTTCGGAGAAGAAAAATCAGAACCTTGGTTCCGTGCTTCTGTAGGAGGATTGGCTGTAGATGAGATCAAAGTAATGCTTCCAAAACTGGAAAGTGCTTTGAACAAATTAAAGTAACCTTTACATAAAATATAAATGCTTCGACTCTGTCCGGCATGACATCGTTAAAATATATCTTTTAGTATTAGCAATGTCACGCTGATCGGAGTCGAAGCGTTTTTACACACCCTATAAAACCATGAAATTTCCGCAGAAATCCTTTCTTGAAACAAAATATGTGTTTTTTTCAACGCTGGCAATCATTGTAATAGTGATTCTCAGTGTTTGGCTTTCAGGACAAGCATCTCATCGTTCACTATTTCAGAATTCAATTCTATCAACCTCTGTTTTAGCTGGAACATTTTTCCTGTTTATTACTTTGGGATTATATTTTGGGTTGAAACTAAAAGACAATATCGGAAATATTTTAAATAAAGAAAGAATACAAAGATATGCTGATAAAACTCCAAAATTTGATGGTTTTGACTTTGATTCCCCAGCTGTTGGTGATGGAATAGGAGGTGTTATTTTCTCTATTGTTTTATGGATTATAATTTCCATTCTACTCATTTTTGTTTCCTATTTTTTCGGTCTTTTCTTTTGGTCTGCTGTATTATTATTAGGAGCTATTCTGTATTGGATTTTTTTCAGAGCTTTAAGATTGGTTTTCAAAAACTCAGGAAAATGTAAGGGGAATTTATTAAAAAGTTTTGGATTCGGAATTCTCTATTCTTTTCTCTATATCTCCTGGTTGTATGGAATTATTTTTCTGATCAAATATTTGAATTGAAGCTGTGTTTTTTGATCAAAAAATTAAATAAATATTAAAAGTTAAACATCAACTTTGCAGGATACTCAACAAGGGGTTATCTTTGAAACTTTTACACACCCGAATATAAAAGTTGAAAATTACACGATGAAAAAACTGAGATTTCTACTCTTACCAGTTTCAATATTGGTATGCTCACAAGAGGTTGATACATTGAAGGTAAAAGAGCTTCCAAAGGAACCCGAATTGCCACAAGTACAAACCTACACCTTAAAAGACGGATCTGTCCGCACCTATCCGAAACCTAAATTATTGGATTTTGTAACCAAATTACCCAGAAACTTTATCAATACCAATAAAGATTTCGTAGCCAAAGATCATGCTTATTATCTGGGAGGTGCTGTTGCGGCAACCTTGATTCTTCTGCCATTTGATCAGAAACTGATTGACAATTCCCGGGAGCTGGCAGAACAATGGGGAATGGATAAGGATAATAACTACCACAAAGTCGGAGGTGTATTTAAAATTCCGAAAGATATCGGATCTACTCTGTATCTGATAGGAAATGGTTCTACACTAGTATTGTTAGGAATTGG
>CBFQYI010000314.1:0-5628 GCA_965720825.1 uncultured Chryseobacterium sp.
TACATCTGAAACAGTATGTTTCTTTTGTAGGATTCATTCCTGTAACATAATTGATCAAAAAAAATGCATTGACTATCTGTGGAAATGTAACTGCAAAAAAGTATTTTTTTCCTTGTTTATCAATATTAATAATATTTCTTTTGATTAAAATATTACATATGAATACAAGGACGATTATAGCGAGTACAAAAAGATAAAAATTGATAACAGTGTTAAAAATAACTGTTATCAATAATATTACATTTAAAATACTAAATACAATGTATTTATCTATTCTCGTCATTACTTCACAATCTGGAAATCAAGCTGCTTCTGAATCAGATTGGCTTTTACCACTTTGATCTGAACTTCATCCCCCAGCTGATATTTATTTCCGTGTCTTATTCCGTATACGGCATGGGTTTTTGCATCATACATATAGGAATCATCCACAAGATCTCTAAGCTTGATCAGACCTTCAGCTCCGTTCTCAGGGATCTCAACCCAGAAACCAAATTCTGCCACTCCGGAAATCACTCCTTTGAAAGTTTCTCCCAGATGTTTTTCCATGAATTTAACCTGCATGAATTTAATGGAATCTCTTTCCGCATCTGCAGCCAGCCTTTCCATAGCACTGCAATGTTTTGCTTTGTCTTCAAGCTCACCTCTGTTCGGAGATTTTCCTCCATCCAGATAATGCTGAAGAAGACGGTGTGCAAGCAAATCCGGGTAACGACGGATAGGAGAGGTGAAGTGGCTGTAATACTCAAATCCCAGCCCGTAGTGGCCGATAGGTTCTGTAGAGTATACTGCTTTGCTCATACTTCTCATCGCTAGAGTTTCAATCATATTTTCTTCCCCTTTTCCTTTTACATCATGAAGAAGTTTATTCAAAGATGCAGCCACTTTTTTGGTATTGGCCAAATCCATTTTATATCCGAAAGTAGCAACGAAGTCTCTCAATGATTCCAATTTTGCCGGATCCGGATCATCGTGAACCCTGTAAATAAATGTATTGTTGGTAAGCTCTCCTTTTCTTGAAAGCGAGACAAATTCTGATACTTTTTTATTGGCTAAAAGCATGAATTCCTCGATCAGGTGATTGGAGTCTTTACTGATTTTAAAGTAAACCCCAATCGGTTCATTATTTTCATCAAGGTTGAATCTTACTTCACTTCTGTCAAAAGTAATGGCTCCTTTCCTGATACGTTCATGACGCATTATTTTCGCCAGCTTATCAAGTGTATTGATTTCTTCCGCCAGATCTCCCTGTCCGGTTTCAATACGTTCCTGTGCTTCCTCATAAGTAAATCTTCTGTCTGAATGAATTACCGTTCTTCCAAACCATTGTTTCTGAATTTCGGCATTGTCATTCAGTTCAAAAACGGCTGAAAAAGTATATTTATCTTCGTGTGGACGAAGGGAACAAACATCATTACTCAATACTTCCGGAAGCATCGGTACAACCCTGTCAACAAGATATACCGAAGTAGCTCTCTGATAGGCTTCATCATCCAGAATTGTTCCCGGCACTACATAATGAGATACATCTGCAATATGAACTCCGATTTCCCAGTTTCCGTTTTCCAGTTTTCTTATGGATAAAGCATCATCAAAGTCCTTCGCATCCTTAGGGTCAATGGTAAACGTACAGATATTACGCATATCCCAACGTTTTGCCACCTCGTCATCTGTGATGCTTCTGTCGATTTTATCTGCATCAGCTTCTACTTCTGATGGAAATTCGTAAGGAAGACCATATTCTGCAAGAATAGAGTGGATTTCCGTTTCATGTTCTCCCGGAGCACCCAGCACCTGAATGATTTCTCCTTCCGGATTTTTATCACCAGGTCTCCATTCTGTCATTTTTACAATAACCTTATCACCATCTTCTGCCGTGCTGAATTTTCCTTTCGGAATGAAGATATCTGTGTTGATTGATTTTTTATCGCAAACTACAAACCCGAATTCCTTATAAGCAACCTTCTGAAACGTCCCTACAAATTCAGTTCTGGTACGTTCCAAAACTTCCAAAACAGAGCCTTCTAATTTCTTTCCTTTATAATGATAAGTTATAATAAGAACCTTATCTCCCTGCAACGCATCCTTCACATTTTTGGCGTGAACGAAGACATCATCTTCCAAACCATCCACACTTACGTAAGCATTTCCACTTTGGTTGAAGTCAATAGTTCCGGTAAGCGTTCCTGCGATTTTCAGGTTCACAATATATTTTCCTTTTTCTACTTCTTTAATCTTTTCAGATCCCTGAAGTTTGTGCAGCGCCTGGATCACAAGTTCTCTTTGTCTTGGATTTTTGTAATCTATTCCATCGGCGATCTGCTTATAATTATAAATTTTGGATGAATTTGCATTCATAAAACGGAGGATCATTCTTCCGATCTCCATCATCTTTAAATCATTTTTATGACTTATATATTTTCTTTTTTTTGGCATTTTAATTTTTCTTTTAATTATTTTGGTCTTATCTCCACTAAGACCTTTTTCTAAATCTTCCTTATTCGTTCCTTTGTATAAGGTTATTCAATTTCATCATTAGAATCTTTCCGTAAATCATCAGAAATTATCTTTCAGTTTGCTTACAACGGGAGCTTTAGTTTTGTATAAATTTAATACAATTCTGGAGAAGAAAAGAGAAAAACCTTTTATTAAATATATTTCAAATATAAGAAAGGCTTTGGAGAATAATAGAGTGTAATTTCTATTGGACACTGCAAATGTACGAATAAAAAACAAATAAGGCTTGTAATGAGATTTACAAGCCTTATTTGTTTTAGCAAACTGCAATTTTGTCAACTCTGTTCTGGTGTCTTCCACCTTCGAAGTCTGTTGAAAGAAATTTATCTACAATTTCAATGGCCAGTTCTTTAGATATAAATCTTGCCGGCATTGAAATCATGTTGGCATCATTATGTTGTCTTGCCAGTGTTGCAATCTCCGGCATCCAGCATAATGCGCATCTTATCTTCTGGTGTTTGTTCGCAGTGATCTGAACTCCATTTCCGCTTCCACAGATCAGAATTCCCAGCTCATTTTCTCCGTTTTCCACAGAGGTTGCTGCAGGGTGTACAAAGTCCGGATAATCCACACTGTTTGTGGAAAACGTTCCAAAATCCTGAACTTCAAAACGTTCTGAAAGATAGTTCTTAACAATCTCCTTATATTCATAGCCTGCATGGTCCGCTGCGATAGCAATTTTTCTTTTCATAATACTCTTATTAAGCTTTATTAGATTCTATTTCATCACAAAGGTAAGAATAATAACAATTCATGTTAGTAAACCCTGAGTTAATTGTGAAAAGGTATGTGAATAACTGTGGAAAACTTTTCTCAACTTTCTATTTTTAAAGATCAATTTATTTCGTAATAGAAAATCTTTTCTCAAACTTTTACCACAACTTTCCAGATGTTTTCTTCAGCTATCCCCAGATTTTTCCATAATAAAATAACTAATAATTGCTTCATCTCAAAGTTATCAACATTTGTTAATAAGTATGTGAAATAGCAGGTTTACAAGGATTTATATTGTGAATTAAATATGAGTTGAATAAAAGTTGAATGTTATCAATTTTTAGTCTAAAACTTATCCCCGAAACTAACAACACTCAACAACAACTACATTATTCTTTTTTTTAAAGAGAAAAAATTGTTGATTAATGGGTGATTGGGTTCGGGGAAAGTTTTTGAAAACTTTTATTTTAATCAAACTGTTGAAAAAGTTTAAAACCTTACATTTGTGAAACAAAAATTCAATGAGATTTATGAAATTGTTCTTGCGAGATTTTACCGAAAGCTAAAACGGATTTTGAGCACGGCGGTTTCATAAGCCTTAGCAAAAAATAAATCTACTTATGAAAACAATCAATGATCTTAATTTTAAAGATAAGAAGGCTCTGGTAAGAGTGGACTTCAATGTTCCACAGGACGATCAACTGAAGGTGACAGACAACACAAGAATTGTTGCTGTGAAACCAACAGTGGAAAAGATCCTTAATGATGGTGGTTCTGTCATTTTAATCACACACCTTGGAAGACCTAAGGGAGAGGTTAAAGATGAATTTTCCCTTAAACATATTGTTGCTGAAGTGTCTGCTGTTTTAGGACAGGAAGTGAAATTTGTTGATGAGTGTATTGGAGAGAAGGCAGAGCAGGCAGCTGCTGATTTAAAACCAGGGGAGATCTTATTATTGGAAAATGTACGTTTTCATAACGAAGAGGAAAAAGGAGATGCTGCATTTGCAGAGAAGCTTTCAAAGTTAGGAGATGCTTATGTAAATGATGCATTTGGTACGGCGCACAGAGCTCATGCTTCCACAGCAGTAATAGCTCAATATTTTCCATCAACTAAATATTTCGGTTTACTAATGGCTAAAGAGCTTCAGGCAATCGATAAAGTATTAAAAAGTGGTGAGAAACCAGTTACAGCTATTTTAGGTGGTTCTAAAGTTTCAACTAAAATTACCATTATAGAAAATATTCTTCCTGCAATAGATAATCTGATCATTGGTGGAGGTATGGCATTTACGTTTATTAAGGCTCTTGGAGGGAAAATCGGTAATTCTCTTGTAGAAGAAGATAAACTTCCTTTGGCCCTTGAAATTTTAGGAAAGGCTAAAGAGCACAAAGTAAAAGTATATCTTCCGTCTGATGCCATCATCGCTGAAAGCTTTAGTAATGATGTGGAGAGAAAAGAAGTTGATATTTATACAATTCCTGAAGGTTGGATGGGACTTGATGCAGGTAACAAATCAAGAGATCAGTTCAATGATGTATTATTAAACTCAAGAACAATTCTTTGGAATGGGCCAATCGGTGTTTTTGAAATGTCAAATTTTGCTGGCGGAACAGTTGCATTAGGGGAGAGTATCGCTGAAGCAACAAGATTAGGAGCTTTCTCTTTAGTAGGAGGAGGAGACAGTGTTGCTTTCGTGAAGCAATTCGGATATGCTGATCAGGTAAGCTACGTTTCTACCGGTGGTGGAGCAATGCTTGAAAGTCTTGAAGGACTTGAGTTACCAGGGGTAGCTGCAATCAATAATTAATAGAAAATAAAAGATATTTTAAAGCCTGCTAATATAATTAGCAGGCTTTTTTTATTTCTTAAACTTAAAGAAAATCCTTTATTGATCGGAGTTTTAATACTATTTTAGATATAACTTATAGTTATATAGAGTTGGGTTGAATTCTCTTTCAGAGACTTATGTTTTTAATGAAATTTATGATCAAAATATTCTTGGAAAATTGATGAATTTATCTGATTTTATTTCTGGTTTTATTCTCATTTTACTTTGGTAAATGACCATTATTTTTGCAATACTATTGATGTAAAAAGTGGTATTTTTTCTATGAATTATACCTTGTATTTCGAAAAATATAGAAGTAGTAGTTGATATGATTTTATGAAAATTATTAGAGGATTTGAATGAAGATTGATGATTTCTTCTTTCAATTGAAAAGTGATTCTAATTATTTTTTAAAAATTATTTTGAAAGATAGGTTTTACTTTATCTGTTTTAGGAAATAGTATTTTAGATTGTTTTAATATTTAAATTTCTACTAGAGAAGGTAGATATAAATTTTTGAAAACTATAGATCTCAAAATTCAATCATTTATTTATTTCACATCAT
>CBFQYI010000315.1:0-5627 GCA_965720825.1 uncultured Chryseobacterium sp.
GTTAATAAAGAAAATGCTTTAAAAGCAGGAATCATCAACAAAGAAGATCTTCCAAACGTAGCCAATCAGATTATGATTACTTACAAAGGAAATACGCTTTATAAGAACAACCTGATTTTGATGGATCTTTTAGCGAACTTCGACTGGAAGCGTCCGATCAACTTCTCATCAGGAGGTATTTATGATAGTGAGAATATTTTCTATCTGAACGATTACCTTCAGTTTGACGGATTCAGTTACAGATTAATCCCTATTCAAACGCCTCCAACAGCGGATGGAGATATGGGAAGAGTAGATGCTAATTCCCTTTACAACGTAGTGAAAAACTTCAGATGGGGGAATTTCAAAAACTTAAATGCTCATTTTGACGAAACAGCTACTTCTAATATCATCAGCTACAGAATGTCAGCAAGCAGAGCGGCATCAGCCCTTGCATTAAGCGGACAGAAAGCTAAAGCATTAGAAATTCTTGATCTTGCAGCAAAAGAAATTCCAGCAGAGAAATATAATGATCCTCGTTCTTTAAGTTCAATTGTTTCAGGATACATCATTGCAGGTCAGGAGCAGAAAGGTCTTCAGATTGCTGAGGTACTGAAGAAAGGAATCTTTGAAGAATATGATTATTATTTAAGTCTTTCCAAAGCGGATCAAAGTTACCTGAGAAGACAGATGAGAACAAAACCTATGGAATATTCTCTTGTGGTTTCGGCAGTAACGGATGCTTACACCAAGATCGGACAAAAGGAAAAAGCATATGCTTATCTGGTGAAATCCATAGAGCCGATTGATAAGAAGTTCAATGTATTTATCAAAGATCTTCAGCAGATGGGCAGAGATAAGGCGATGAAAGAGTCTGAAAATGTTCAGCAGATCACGCCATTCTATCAGTACTTATTTGATGTCATGGAACCTTATGATTCTACGTATTCAAAAGAAAAAGAAAATCAGATTACGACTGCGATTATCAAAGCAACAAAATAAAAATACTTTAAAACGGAACTTCGGTTCCGTTTTTTTATTATTGGGAATCCTGAATATTAAGGTTATATTTGTGAAAGTAAAAATACATAATGTCCGAAACACAAAATAGCAAATTCCCAATCTATGCCGTCATTGTTACGGTTCTTTTTAAACTTCTTTTTTTATTAACGCACTATATTCAGGAAGATGCATTTATCACCTGGAGGGTTGCTCAGAATCTGTTGGATTATGGAGTGATTGGCTTCAATGGAGATACCAAGATTTCTGCCTCTACCACACATCTGTATGTTTTTGTATCCTATATTTTCAATCTTGTTTTTGGAAAAGAAAACTTTATTGAACCTCTTTTGATTTTTAATTCTCTACTGTTTACCATAGGAACTTTATTGCTTTCTCATTTGGTCCTTAAAAATCCATGGCATAAAGCGATCTTTATATTTCTTATCGGGATTTTGCCGCCATCCATTAAAATTTCAATTCTTGGAATGGAATATGGAATCCTGTTTTTTCTGGAAATGGCATTATTGTATTATGGTTTTCATAAAGGGAAAAAATGGGTAGTGACCCTTCTTCCTGTTTTAATAATGTTTACAAGGATTGATACGGTAATATTCCTGGGAATTGTATTTCTTGTAGATCTATTCTGGAACAGAAAAATCAGATGGAATTATATTTTTGGAGGAGCTTTGGGAGTCTTGGCTACGGTTGCTTTCAACTGGTTCTACTTTGGCGAATTGGTGAATAATACCATTACGGCTAAAAAACTGTTGTACAGTGAAAACTTTACCATCCAGCAGCATGTTGGATATTTCTTTAAAAGTTTCGGAAACTTCTGGGGAATGCTAAAAGTTCCGGGAGATTTCAATCCTATGACAATTGTAGTATTGATTTTTGAATTGCTTTGTTTTATTTATCTGATCAGACAAAGAGAAAAAAGAAACTACTTTTTGTGGATGATTTTTCTTTTCGGATGGGCAAAACAAATCATATTCATTTCTCAAAAAAGTTTGTTCGACTGGTACTACTGGGTGCCACAGCTTTTACTTTTCGTACCTGTTCTTATTTTTGTACTGGAGCAGAAAGAGAGGAGAAACCTATGGCTGTCATTGCTTGTCATATTCTATATTCTTCCAATGCTTATCTTCCAGACGGTTCACTGTATTGCAACAGGAAATGGAGAATGGAACTACCGCAGAACGATCGGAACATTTTTAAATCAATATGAAAAAGATAAAAATCAGTGGATCTTATTGGAACCCGCAGGTTATGTTCCTTATTTTTCAGGGTTAAAAACGATTGATGAGGTTGGATTGGTTGATAAACAGATTCAGGAAGAAATTAAAAAAGATAAGGTCAATTACTGGATCAATACGGTAAAAAACAGAAAACCAAAATATCTTCTTTCTTATCAGAATTTATATGAAGGAAATAATGTGAATTCAGAATACTATAAGACTCATTATAGACTTTTAAAGGAGTTCAGAGTAAAGGATCATCTGAAAAGCGACAACAAAATTTTAGAAAAAATTTACCACCTGAAACCTTCCGGAACAGACTATAATTTGTACATTAGAATTGATTAAAAGATTGAAATAATTCAGAAAAAGAGTTTTACAATAGCTCTTTCTCTATAATACTCTCAAACCCTCCGACCCAAAAATCACTGCAACCTAATATCTAAAACCTAATACCTGAAAAAAATGAAATACTGTGCTTTTCTCCGCGGCGTCAACGTAAAAGGAACCAATATGAAAATGGCAGATGTATGCCAGGTTTTTAAAGATGCCGGAATGAAAGAGGTAAGTTCTATACTGGCTTCCGGAAATATTGTTTTTTCTTCTGATAAAAATGTGGCAGAATTAAAGACTATTCTGGAAAAAGCGATGTCAGAACATTTTTCATATGAAGCCTTTTTGTTTGTAAAATCTCAGGAAGAAACAGAGATTTTCTGGAGCAGTATTCCTTTTGAAAAAAAAGACGAACTTCATATTTATGGTTTTGTCGGAATTCCCGGAGTGGAAAAAGTTTTAATGGAGGAGTTTCAGAAAGCAGGTCAGGTAGAAAATGAGAAAGCTGAAATCATCAATGATATATTTTACTGGCAGGTTGCGAAAGGAAATACTTTAGATTCTACCTTTGGAAAAGTGTTGGGCAAAAAAAGTCTTAAAGATCAGTTTACCAGTAGAAATGTGAATACGTTTGAGAAGATTCTGAAGAAATTCTAAATATATCTTTGCACATGCTTCGACAGGCTCAGCATGACACCGTTATAAATTAACTTTTAATGTAGTATGAACCCGATGTTTTTTTGATAAATCATCAGCTATTATATTTTTCATGTTAATATAACAGATAGTATTAGGGTTGTCATGCTGAGCCTGTCGAAGCATCTATCAATTTAATAACCGGAAATTCAAGAATACAAAATACTCAAAGACTATTGCAGCCATAGCCTGTTAAAGCAATCAAATAATTTCCATTTGTGAAACTTTCTCAGTATTTTTACTGAACTTTTTAATTACAACAAAATGATTCAGTATTTAGATAATATTTCGCACAAAGATTCAAAAAACTTTTTCCTTATTGCCGGACCTTGTATTATTGAAGGGGAAGATATGGCATTAAGAATCGCTGAAAAAGTAATCAGTATTACCGATAAATATAATATTCCCTATATTTTCAAAGGAAGCTTCAAAAAGGCGAACAGAAGCCGTGTAGATTCTTTCACAACCATTGGTGAAGAGAAATCTCTTGAAATCCTTAAAAAAGTAGGAGAGACTTTCAATATTCCTACCACAACTGATATTCATGAAAATGAGCATGCAGCATTAGCAGCACAATATGTAGATGTTTTACAGATTCCTGCATTCCTTGTACGTCAGACTGATCTATTGGTGGCGGCAGCACAAACAGGAAAATGTGTGACTTTGAAAAAAGGACAATTCCTTTCTCCGGAAGCGATGAAGTTTGCGGTTCAGAAAATTACAGATTCCAATAACGAGAAAGTGGCAATTATTGAAAGAGGAAACTCTTTCGGATATACAGATCTGATTGTGGATTACAGAGGAATTCCTACGATGAGAGAATACGCTCCTGTTATTTTGGATGTTACACACTCTCTACAACAGCCTAACCAAAGCTCAGGTGTTACAGGAGGAAGACCGGATCTTATTGAAACCGTTGCCAAAGCAGGAATTGCAGTAGGAGCAGACGGAATTTTCATCGAAACACATCCTACACCGGAAACGGCATTGTCTGATGGTGCCAACATGTTAAGATTAGATTTATTAGAAGATTTGCTACAAAAATTGACAAGAATTAGAGAATCAATTTTGTAATTGTTAAAAAAACATTAATTTTAGAAATTCTAAAACATTTCTTTTGAAAAAACTAGTTTTACCGCTAAGCCTTATGGTCCCTGTACTGTTTTTCTCCCAACAAAGGAAAAAAGATACAGCGACTACTAAAGTAACCGATATAGAGGAAGTTGTCTTCCAGAAAAAAGCAACAGGAAGAACCAATGACCTTACCAACGTAAGAATTTCAGCAAAAGAAGCGAAATCAGTAGCTTCTATTAATGGAGGAATTGAAGGATTGCTTAAAACATTACCTTCCGTAAACTCCAACACTGAGCTGTCTTCACAATATATGGTTCGTGGTGGAAACTATGATGAAAACCTTATCTACATTAATGATATTGAAATTTATAGACCTTTCCTGATCAGAAATTCTCAGCAGGAAGGGATGAGTATCATTAACCCGGATATGGTTTCTACAGTGAATTTCTCAGCAGGAGGATTCGAAGCTAAGTATGGTGATAAAATGTCTTCCGCTTTAAATATCTATTACCGTGAGCCTGAAAAATTTGAAGTTTCAGGTGAGGCAAGTTTAATTGGAGGTAGGCTGACAACAGGTCTGGCTTCCAAAAATAAAAAATTTACAGCCTTATTTTCCGGAAGATACAGAAATACCAATCTTGTTCTTAATACCTTAAAAGAAGATACAGATTTTAACCCGACGTACTGGGATTTTCAGTCTTATCTGAATTATCATGTGAGTGATAAATTCACGATGTCATTCATCGGATATTATTCCAAGAATGATTATCAGATGATTCCTAAAGCGAAAAGTGTTACATTCGGAAGTCTTCAGCAGCCTATCACTGTAAATATCGGCTATGGAGGACAGGAAAATGACCAGTATAAAAATATGATGGGTACATTTTCCATGAACTATAAGCCTGCAGACAAATGGAAGCTTACCTTGGATGCTTTTGCTTATCAGAACAGAGAAAGAGAGTATTATACTATACAATCAGCTTACGAGCTTCAAACTTTTGATCCTGTGACGCAGCAGCCTGTAACGTCTTTCGATGTTGGAGGGCAGATAGAACATGCAAGAAACGACTTGTTTGTAAGAACATACGGAACACAGTTCAGAGCAAAATTCTCTCCCAATGTCAATACAGACTTTGAGGTTGGATTTAAATATGAAAAAGAAAATCTGAAAGATCTTACCAATGAATGGAAATTGGTAGATTCTGCAGGATACAGCATTCCAAGACCGGAAGTCATTGATCCTAGAACCGGAACTACAGGAGATCTTAAACTTGCTTACTATATTGCAGGACAAAATAATATTGAACC
>CBFQYI010000316.1:0-5614 GCA_965720825.1 uncultured Chryseobacterium sp.
GATATGGATCTTTATTCTGTTTTTGCCAAAGTAAGTCCGTTACAAAAACAACGTATTGTAAAAATATTAAGATCAAAAGGCCACACCGTTGGTTTTATGGGAGACGGAATCAATGATGCAGCAGCCATAAAAGAGGCAGATGTTGGAATTTCTGTGGATACAGGAGCAGACATTGCCAAAGAAAGCGCAGACATCATTCTGCTGGAAAAAGACCTGATGGTCCTTCGAAGCGGCGTGATCTACGGAAGAAGAACTTTCGGGAATATTGTAAAGTATATCAAAATGACGGCCAGCAGCAACTTCGGAAATATGTTCAGTATGATCGGAGCCAGCGCATTACTTCCGTTTCTTCCTATGCTTCCACTGCAGATTCTGACACAGAATTTACTGTACGATGTATCACAATCCTCCATTCCATGGGATACAATGGATAAAGATTTTCTGGAAAAACCGAAAAAATGGGAAGCTGCAAGTATCAAAAAGTTCATGCTGTATATAGGTCCTTTAAGTTCCATTTTTGATTATGTGACTTTTGCCGTGATGTTTTTTATTTTCAAAGCCAATACACCGGAACAACAAGGTTTATTTCAGACAGGCTGGTTTGTGGAGGGATTATTATCCCAAACCTTGATTGTTCATATTATCAGAACGAAGAAAATTCCATTTATCCAAAGCTGGGCTGCCACGCCGGTAGTTGCCTTAACAAGTTTAATTATGCTGATCGGAATTCTGATTCCTTTCACTCCTATGGCCGTGTATCTGAAAATGCAGCCTTTACCTCTGGGCTATTTCCCTTATTTATTAGGAATTCTCACAGGATACTGTGTTTTAACCCAGTTTGTGAAACAATGGTTTATCAGAAAATTCGGGCAGTGGCTTTAAAATCCCAGTCACGGATCTATAAAAAGAAATTAAAATAATGGTTATAAATAACTTATATGAGAAAAACAGTCTTAACAATGGTACTTTTAACAATTGTTACCTCTTGTAAAAATTCCAAAAGTGAAGCTCCGCAGGATCAGGATCTCCTTATAAAAAATGATCAGGTCACGGTTCCGGAAACCCATCCTGTTTTCAAAAAAATCAAAACACAGATCGTTACCGAACAGGAACACAGCGATGGTGTGGTTTCAGCAGGAACAATCCAGGCAATCCCTAATCATTATGCGGAAATTGCCAGTCCTTTTTCCGGAAGAATTACCAAATCGTTTATTCAGCTTGGACAAAATGTTTCGGCCGGAAGTCCTCTTTTTGAAATCCTTTCTTCAGATTATTTTTCGGTTCAAAAGGATTACACGGATGCATTAAATGATGTGCAACTTGCAGAAAAAAATTTCAGACGTCAACAGGATCTTGTAAAACACGGAGTAGGTATTCAGAAAGAACTGGACGAAGCAGAAACTGATTTTAAAAATAAAAAAACATCCCTCTCCAATGCTTCTTCTGCCTTGAAAGTGTATAACAGTAAAGGAGGAGGAATAGGAAGTCCTCTTGTGGTAAGAGCACCCATTAACGGAGAAATTATTTCCAATAAAATTGTCAACGGCCAATACCTGAAAGGAGATGCCGATCCTGTGATGATTATTGCAGAATTATCAAAAGTCTGGATTTCCGGTGATGTAAAAGAAAAAGACATCCGATTTGTCAATAAAGGAGATCAGGTTTCTGTAAAAGTAAGCGCCTATCCCGACAGGAATATTACCGGAAAAGTATATCACATCAATGAAATTGTAGACGAAGACACCCGAAGTATCAAAGTTCTTATTGAATGTGATAATCCGGACAGAAAACTAAAGCCAGGCATGTATGCTACCGTTAATTTTTCAACGACTCCTGAAAAAACGGTTATGATCCCTGTAACCGCTTTGATGCAGCAGGACAATTCCCAGTATGTATGGGTAAAAACCGGTAAGAGTCAATATGCAAAACGTTCTGTGACAACAGGAGAAACTGATCAGAAAACAGTAAGAATTACCTCAGGCTTACAACCAGGAGAAACCATCATGACTGAAGGAGGAATTTATATGCTGGATGCAAAATAATGTAAAAGAAAAACTATGAAGAAATTACTAACAATATCTATACAGAAGAGATGGCTGATGCTTGCTCTCTTCCTTTTACTGGGGTTTTTCGGATATTATTCCTGGACCAGATTATCCATAGAGGCTTATCCTGATATTGCCGATGTAACTTCCCAGGTGGTAACACAGGTTCCGGGGCTGGCTGCCGAAGAAGTAGAACAGCAAATCACCATTCCTTTGGAAAGATCTCTGAACGGACTTCCGGGAATGCATGTGATGCGAAGCAAAAGTACTTTCGGCCTTTCTATTATTACCATTGTTTTTGATGATGGTATAGACGATTACTGGGCACGCCAGCGTATCCAGGAAAGACTGACGGATGTGGAGCTTCCTTATGGTGCACAGCCAGGATTAGATCCTCTCACCTCTCCTATTGGCGAAGTGTACCGTTATATTATCGAAAGTAATAACCACAGTCTGCGGGAACTTACAGATTTACAAAAATTTGTGATTATTCCCAGAATCAAACAGGTTTCAGGAATTGCTGATGTCACCAATTTCGGAGGAATTACCACTCAGTTTCAGATTGAGCTGGATCCGCATAAGCTTGAACAATATGGGCTCTCTCTGTCAGAAGTTACCGAAACGATCTCCAAAAACAACGTGAGTGCCGGAGGAAGTATGCTTCCCCGCGGAAACCTTGCGTACGTAATCCGTGGAATTGGTCTGGTAAAAGATTTAGATGATCTTGGAAAAATTGTAGTCAAAACCCAAAATGGTGTTCCTGTTTTTCTGAATGATGTTGGAACATTGAAATACGGAAATCTGGAAAGAAAAGGAATTCTCGGCTATACAGACAAAAAACGTAATTATTCTGAAAGTGTAGAAGGAATTGTACTTTTATTAAGAGGCCAGAATCCTTCGCAAGTATTGGAAGGAGTGCATGAAGCTATTGAAGAACTAAATAACGAAACGCTTCCTCCCGGAGTAAAGATCCATCCTTTTCTGGACAGAACGGACCTTGTCAAAACAACGCTTACCACCGTTTCTCACACCCTTACCGAAGGAATTGTTTTGGTTATTATTGTGCTGATTGTATTTCTTGGAAGCTGGCGTGGAGCATTGCTGGTAGCGATTACCATTCCTCTTTCTTTGTTATTTGCTTTTATATTGATGCATTTCACCAATATTCCCGCCAATCTGCTTTCACTGGGAGCTATTGATTTTGGAATCATTGTGGACGGAGCCATCGTCATGCTGGAAACCATTCTGAAAAAACGGGAAGAAAACTCGGAAGAAACACTGGAAGAAAAAACAATTACCCAAAGAGTAATTGAGGTGGCAAAACCTATTTTCTTTTCAACTATCATCATTATTACCGCCTATCTGCCCTTATTCGCTTTTGAAAGAGTAGAAAAAAAATTATTTACACCCATGGCATTTACCGTAGGATATGCACTATTGGGAGCACTTGCTGTAGCATTGCTTCTGATCCCCGGATTGGCTTATGTGATCTATCGTAAACCACAGAAAATATATCACAATAAATGGCTTGAAAAAATAAGCACTGCCTATGGAAAAAGCATTGAAAAAATAATGCAGACTCCTAAAAAAGTGATCATTCCTATTATGATTGTCTTAGTTTCTGCCGGAATTCTCTCCTGGCATGTAGGAAAAGATTTCCTTCCCGAACTGGACGAAGGTTCTATATGGCTTCAGGTACAGCTGCCTCCAGGAATTTCTTTAGCCAAATCAAAAGAAATGAGCGATACTTTACGTGCCCGTACTTTAAAACATCCGGAAATTACTTATATGATGGTTCAGGCAGGACGTAACGATGATGGTACCGACCCGTGGACGGCTTCCCACTTTGAGGTTTCTGTCGGAATAAAACCTTACAGCGAATGGCCTGCAGGAAAAACAAAAGCAGACCTCATCAAAGAACTGGCAGCTGATTATAAAAGCATGCCCGGTTTCACCGTAGGTTTTTCACAGCCTATGATTGACGGGGTAATGGATAAAATTTCCGGAGCTCACAGTGAACTGGTGGTAAAGGTGTATGGAGAAGATTTTAAAGAAACCAGAAGAATTGCAGAAAATGTATTATCAACTATAAATAACATTCCGGGTTCGGCAGACCTTGCCATTGATCAGGAACCGCCATTACCTCAATTGCAGATTATTGCCAACAGAGACAAAATCGCTCAATATGGTTTGAATGTAGCCGATGTAGCCGACCTAATTGAGGTTGCATTAGGCGGAAAAGCCATTTCCCAGATCTTTATCGGCAATAAGGTGTATGATATTTCATGCCGTTATACAGAAGACAGCCGTGACACACCAGACAAAATCGGAAACCTGATGCTGACCTCAGCTTCAGGAGCAAAAATCCCTTTATCACAGGTAGCAGAAGTGAAATTAAGTACCGGAGAAAGCACCATTACCCGAGAAATGAATAAACGACATCTTACAGTAAAGCTGAACCTTAGAGGGACTGATCTTTCTTCCTTCCTGAAAAATGCACAGGATAAAATTGAAAAAGATATTAAATACGATCATGAAAAATACCAGATCAAATGGGGTGGACAATTTGAAAACCAAAACAGAGCCTATTCCAGACTGGCATTTATTGTTCCGTTGGCATTAGCCATCATGTTCCTGCTATTATATGGTGCTTTTGGAGATTTCAGACAGGCTTTGGTTCTGATGTCTATTGTTCCATTGGCATTATTTGGCGGAATGCTGGCACTTAACATCCGGGGCATGTCTCTGAATGTTTCTTCTGCAGTAGGATTCATCGCACTCTTCGGAGTTGCCATCCAGAACGGAGTCATTATGATCTCTCACATCAACGACCTGCGTAAAAAAGGATATGAACTGAAACACGCTGCCATTAAAGGCGCAAAAGACCGTTTCAGACCTGTACTGATGACCGCAACAGTTGCTGTAATAGGATTGTTCCCGGCATCATTGGCTACAGGAATCGGTTCTGATGTACAACGTCCACTAGCAACCGTCATTGTGTACGGGCTGATGTTCTCTACTATTTTAACATTATTCGTGCTGCCAGCTATTTATTTTATGGCTGAACGCCGAAGCGAAAAACAAAATTTGAAATCAGATGAAAATTAAAGTTCAAATTATCATACTATCTGTAGTATTATTTAACATTACAGGGATAAAGGCACAGGAAAAAGAGCTTTTACCATTTGAAGAATTTCTGAGCCTTGTGGGGAATAAAAATCTGGGTTACGCTTCTCAGAAATATAATGTAAGTATGGCTGAAGCAGCTATTCAAACCGCTAATATGTTTCCTGACCCTCAATTGGAAATGGAAACCACCAATAACGGCGTGAAGCAGAATATGGGATATGTCTACGGTGCTTCCATAGGCTGGACGCTTGAATTGGGAGGTAAAAGAAAAGCCAGAGTTAATCTCGCGAGAAACCAGTCCGAACTGAGCAAAATACAATTGCAGGATTTTTTCAGAAATCTCCGTGCGGATGCCAGTTTAGGATATATTGAGGCTTTAAAATCCAAAGCTTTGCTTGAAGTACAGCAGGATTCTTATAAAAACATGCAGCAACTCGCAA
>CBFQYI010000317.1:0-5612 GCA_965720825.1 uncultured Chryseobacterium sp.
AGAATATACATACTGACTGGTTACAAATTTTTTTAGTTCCGCCGAATAGTTCATATTACAAAAATAGCTATTGAATTTAAGAAAATCGCCATAAAAAAAAGACTTTTATAAACTTAAATGTTATATTTTTTTCAATTGGGCTGTAGTGCTATTTAATGAATGATTCACAACTCACAATTGGTCATTTTTAACACAGCAGCTAACAAATCTTGTTCCACGAATTCTTATCTTAGTTTATCTCAATCTTAAATAATAGTTTCATGAAAATCATTATTAAAAATATATTTGTCATTTTGTGCTCTTTTATTATTCTAAGTTGTACTTCGCAGAATAAAGATCATTTTAAAGCAAAGAAAATTTATGAATCAAAAAGCCTGATCATTACTCAGATTTCTGAAAATTCTTTTATTCATACTTCCTTTAAACAGACGAATGATTTCGGAAATGTACCCTGTAATGGATTAATTGTGAAAGACCATCACGAAACTATTGTTTTTGATACCCCTACCAATGACAAAAGTTCAGAAGAATTGATACAATGGATTAATGAAAAGCTCGATGCAAAAATTAAGGCTATTATTCCAACCCATTTTCATGATGACAGCTTAGGAGGATTGATGACTTTCCATAAACACGATATTCCCTCTTATGCATATACTAAAACCATCGAATTAGCCAAAGAAAATAATTTTGTTATCCCTGAGAACGGTTTTAATGATTCTGTTATTTTAAAAGTAGGGGACAAAGATGTTCTGGCAAAATTTTTTGGTGAAGGACATACAAAAGATAATGCAGTGGGTTATTTCCCGAGTGAGAATGTTTTATTTGGAGGCTGTTTATTAAAAGAGCTGGAGGCAGGTAAAGGGTATTTGGGAGATGCCAATGTTCATGCCTGGTCCAATACCGTTGAAAAAGTAAAAAAAGAATATTCGGATGTGAAAATTGTAGTTCCCGGACATGGAGAATATGGAGATGGAAAGCTTCTTGATTACACGATTGAATTATTCAAAGGTCAATAGTGAATTTTTGCTTCGCAAAGTGAATAGTGAATGTTTGCAGTGAGTAAAAGAAATTGACAAGCGAAGCGAATTGACCATTGACAGATCTTTTAACAGTGAATTTCTGCTTTGCAAAGTGAATGGTGAATTTTTTCAAAGTCTCAAAATTGACAAGCGAAGCGGATTGACGATTGACAATTGACATAAAAAAAGCCTCAATACAATGTATGAGGCTTTTTTTATAGAGCTGTTGCTTTTATTAACGATCGTTGTTGGATGTTTCTTCTCCAATGTTCCAGGTAAGACCGAAACGTAGAGTATTATCCAAAGCACTGTTGATCTTAGACATGTTGATCAGGTAAGAAAGATCAAGTCCGAAAGAACGGTATCTTAACCCAACCCCTGCAGTAGCAAACTGTCTTGCTCCCTGCTCTTCACTTTCATGGAAGTAACCTCCTCTTACAGAAAATGCATTGTCATAAGAATATTCTAAAGCACCACTGTACATGATACTATTTTTATTTTTGAAAGATTTTCCGATACCAGCCATTGGTCCTACATTCGGGATCTGATAAATAGGCTGTCTTGTATTCGGGTCTATTCCTGCATACTCAGATCCAGGAACTAACAATTTTGAACCTTCCACAGAAATTCCAACTCTGTTCATGTCATCCAGGTACATATCATATCCAACCCCTAATCTTGCCATAGTAGGAAGATAAGATCTTGACTCTTCATTTCCTGTATAATCCAGTTTCGGACCTAAGTTCTGAATAGCCAAACCTGCATTCACTTTACCATCATATCCACCAATACTGGAGAATCTTGGAGAGGTATAGTATCCTGAAACGTCTACTGCAAAACTGTTGGCCGCTTTAAGTGTAGTATCTGTGTTGAATCCTCCGGCTAAGTCTGAACGGATAAATCTACCGGTAACAGCTCCGGAGAATGAATCAGAAAGTTTCAAAGCGTAGGCAACGTCAATGGAGAATTCGTTTGGTTTTGATGTACCCATAGAAGCGATTTCTGTACCTACCAATTGAGTTAGGTCTACCTGTCCCATATTGAAATAATAGATACTCGCAGAGATTGTAGATCTTTCTTCCTGCCCCAAAAACTTATGAAACGAAGCATATAATAAGAATACATCATTGGTAAGTTTTCCCATGTAAGGCGTATAGTTAAGACCTACGGAAGAACTTGTCCTGCTGAAAGGGTATTTAGCCGCATTCCAGAATTGTGAAAATGCATCCGGAGAGGTTACCACCCCTTGATCTCCCATACCTCCCGATCTTGCATCAGGTGCAATTCTTAAGAAAGGAGCTCCGGTAAGAACTGGGTTTACTTTACCTAAATCTTGCGAATAGCCTAAAAAACCAGCACTCAAACCAAATCCTAATAGCAGTTTAGTAGTTAAATTCATATGTTGTCTTTTATATATTATCAGTTTTTTATTAATATTATTATCTATTGTTCTATTTTATTATTTCAAAAGTACCATTTTTTCTACAGCTGTAGCACTTCCTTTGCATTTTTCTTGATTTTGACTTTTTGCAAATATCTTAAAAATATACGTACCTTTTGCTACTGTAGCACCAAAATCATCTCTTCCGTCCCATTCTATTGCCTGACGAGGGGTTCTATAGCCCTGTAGGAACGGTTCTGCAACCACTGGCTGCGATAAAGTTCTTACCAATCTTCCGGTTATTGTATAAATTTGTACGTTCACATCCAGAATATCATCACAGTTGTGTTCAAACTGAATATAGGTTTTATTGGTAAATGGATTTGGCCAGTTCAACGGACGGTTGATCGTCAGGTGTTGGTCAGACTCATCTTTAACTTCAAAATTTAACGTAGCAGTTGTCGAATTATTGTTTATATCCCAAACTTTAAATGATAATTGATGTTGCCCTATGGAAAGATTTCTGAAAGGGTAGGTTACATTCCCTTTCTGATATTCGGCAAGACTTGGGTTTAAGCATCCGTTTCCTTCTCCCGGAGCATAAAAATCATTTAAAACAACCGTATTGATAATCTGCCCGTCAAGATATACTGTAATATCATGTCCTACACCGGATCCTGTTGAGTTGATTCCTGTATCATCGGTAAGACAGGCAAGAAGCATAGGATTCTGATTGGTGATTCCGCCATCTGCAAAGTTGGTGTTGTTCATATACAGCTTTACTTTTGGAGGTTGATTATCATTAATTCCATTAGGATTAATATCACCCACCTGTACAGCCTGGTTGTTGAAAACATCTGTTGATTTATTGTCAGCATAGGCTAGTATTCTTCCTTGTCCTACAGCATAGTTAATGTCTTTAGGAACATAAAATTCAGCAGTGAAAACTCCGTTTACAGCAGTTCCTGCAGATTTTACAATCGCACTTCCTTCTTCAGTATAATCTAAAACCGGAGTTAAAATTCCACTGTTGTTAAGTGTTTTCTTGTTTAATCTCTTATCAAAAATATTGATGCTGACTTTTCCGTTGAAGGTATTGTTCAGGGTTCCGTTCGGATTATTGATGTGTCCTTTAATTTTCACAAAATCCAAACCTCTGATCAGTCCTGGAACCGGAGTTTCAATATTATCAATAACCAAAAGTCTTTGAGGTCTGCTTAATTTCATAGCCGGATCACCCAGGAAGTTTACTTTTAAATGGTTGCTGTTAGGACCTTTTTGCTTTTTGGCAATTAAGTGAGCATTTCCTAATGAATTAAAATCGTCATTGGTTAATTTAAAAATATTCTGAGTAAATGTATTGGTAAAATCACGTCCGTAATCTACCCCAATAGCACGGCTGGAAGTAATCATAGTGGAAACACCTCCCTGCTTCATTTTAATAAACTGTTCCCCAACAGAATTGGTTGAAGGTTCGTCCCATAACGTGAATTCACAAGTGATGGTAGAAACAAAAGGAAATCTGCTGTATACATTAGAGAAGTTGTTGGCATTTTGAACCTCTGTGCTGGTAAGCACTCTTTCCTGTGCCCAACCATTAATTCCTCCGTGTCCGAAATAGAATAAGTACAAACTGTTTCCTATCGCATTGGAGATAGCCTGGTTTACCTGTGGATATCTTCGCCCTCCAGATGTACTCTGAGCGGTAAAGGCATCCATATATAGTTTTTTAACATTATATTCTTTAAGATCCACCTGGGCTGGCTGTTCAAAAATGTTCACCAGGGAGTTGTTCATTACATTATGAAAAGGACCTCCTCCTTCCTCATTATCATCCACTACAAAGTCAAGTCGCATACGCCAGTCTCCAAATGGAGACGATTGCCCCTGAAGAGAATTGTTATAAGCCAGTGTTTTATTGATCATATCCCCGGCTTCACTTACATTGGCTGCGGGGATTCTACCTACAGGAAGATCTGGTAAATTGTTTTCAATTAATAGCGTTGTTTGTGGCTTGGTCATGACAATATAATCATCCGTAACAAATGATGATACGTAATCTGAAGACTGTTCACTCTGGTAGCTGGCAACAACGTTTGAATTATTCGGAACTCTGTTTTTGTAATCGTATGAAGCATCCCCAAGAATAAATACATATTGAAGTCTTCCCAGAGGAGTATTGAGTTTGCTCACGAAATCTCTTATCGCGGTAAGATCTTTACTTCCGCTTCCATATTCCTCGTAGATTTTGTTAATGTCAACAATTTCTACTTTGTAGTTATGAGTGGTCTGATGATAGCTGGCAATTCTTTGTGCCTGACCCATCATTTCAGGTACGGTAAGGATAAGGTAATCTACGTTTTGGATTGCAGAAAGATTCTGATTGGAAATTCTTCCCACAAATTGTGGACTAAAAGCAGCATCCGCACGGAAAGCTACAAATTCATTATTGAAATTCTGATCAGCTGCAGTATAAGCAAAGTTGAAAGAACCGCCTCCTGCTTTATTCACTCTTCTGTTAGCGTTGGTAATATCCGTTACATCCCATACCTGTTCTATATTAGCCGCATTGCTGATACTGAAACCATAGTCTGTATTGCTTCCACTTACAATTGAATAATCCCTGAAGTTCATTTGTGAACCATTGAATGCAAGATTTTCTTTATACTGAACTTCCAGATAATCAAAATAGAAAGTTCCATTTGGATTCTTGGAAATATCAGGATTGTAAACCAATGTAAACTGGTTTCCGGTAAGGTTGGTTAATGTTCCGGTGTATGTTACAGGATAGAAGGTATACTGATACGAAGGAGTGTCCATGGGAATTACCTGCTGGGGGTGTGGATTTAAATTATTGATTTTAAAATCCATCGTATTCTGCTGAGAATTATACGCCACCACCTGAGTTCTGTATCGTACTACATCATTCGCCTGTATAGGTGAATTGGTAGTCAATGTTATGGTCTTTTCATTGGAAAAAGGAGTGTCCTCTACCCATGTTCTTCCTACTTTTAAAAGGTTTTTCTGATCCTTGTTAATTACCTGGTAACTGTCATATCGTGTAATCAGCTGGGCAGGAAGATTTCCGTCCACCGTAGGAACTCTTTTTCCCGCACCTTTGTCAAAATTGATATAGTAATAAGAAAAATCCTCATAGATATTTTTGACATTATTACTTCTTTCACTGAATCGGGTATCGTGTCTTTTAA
>CBFQYI010000318.1:0-5611 GCA_965720825.1 uncultured Chryseobacterium sp.
GGATACCTATTGTGAAGATGAATGTAATAGCGCTCGTAATGGTCAGTAAAAACTTGGCAACAGTGGAACTTCCTACTACATAACGGGGAATTCTTCCTTCTTTAATCAATGTTCCGGTTACCAATGGTCCCCAACCGCCTCCGGCAAAGGAATCAATAAAACCACCTACCAAGCCTAATACTCTGAGATTGGTTCTTCGTTTGGTTCTGCCTTGCCCTGATTTTTTATCTTTGAATGCATTTCTTAAGATGTTGATTCCAAGATACAAGGTATAACAGGCAATAATAGGTTTCACAATATGAGCATAATGTTCGCCATAATGAGAAAGGGTTAAAGCACCGATAATAGAACCTACGATAGCCAGCGGGAATAAAACCCAAACCATTTTTTTGTTGACATTTCCCAGTTTGTAATGACTGAAACTTCCGGCTGCAGTAGTAAATGACTCCGCAGAATGGATACTTGCACTTACAACGGGAGGCGGAACATTCAGTAGCAAAAGGATTGTAGTACATATCACGCCATATCCCATTCCCATGGATCCGGCAACAATCTCTGCCATAAATCCTGCAAACAGCATCCAGTAAAAAATATGACCGTCTTTATTCAGAAAATACTGAATATCTCCGGAAAGATTGAACTGATACACCACAAGTCCGAATAACCCCAAAAGAAGTAAAACCCCAATGATGACCAGATAAATATTGGCTTTTCTCTGAGCGGTTTTTGTAATATTGATCAGTTTTTCAATTTCCCTATCCGGTTTTGCAGCAGCTTTTCCGTCGGAGAGATATTCTGTAGTAATTTTGTTGAGTTCTTTCACCTTATAATTAAAATCTCCGGTGAGCTGATTGCGGATATGCTGCATATTATCCAATACATGATCCATTTCATCGGGGATAACATCTGTAAAAGTTTCTCTTAATCTTTTAGCAATGGTTGGAGATTTCCCGTTGGTGGAAATGGCTATTTTAAGACTTCCCTTTTTGACAATGGAACCCAAATAAAAATCACACAGATCCGGCTTGTCGGCAATATTGACCAGTACATTTTTTTTCTGCGCTTTTTCTCTGATTTCCCCCGCCAGTTCAATATCATTTACCGCAATAATGGCCAGATCAGCATCATTAAAATCATGATCGTCATATGCTCTTTCATGCATTATAATATTGGAAAACTGATTTTGTAACGTTCTGACTTCTGGGATAATCTCTTTGGCTACCAGTTTGATGGAAGTTTCCGGTGAATTACCCAGTACAGATTCCAGTTTCTCCAGAGCTACTTTTCCACCGCCGATGATCAGTAGTGAAAGGTTTTCAAGTTTTAAAAATATGGGATATAATGAATTGCTCATCCTGATTACAATTTTAAGTCATAAGTAAAAGCGAGATAATACAGTCCTCCGATTTCAGGACCGGCTGCATACTGGAAATAACGACGGTTCAGTAGATTGGTTGCTCCAATTTTAATATTCGCACGGATTTCAGGCAGCTTCCATGTTGCTTGCGCATCAATGGTGTAATAAGCAGGAATTTGCCCTGAGGCTAAAGGACTTTCCCACATAAAACCGCTTTGCCATCTTGCCACAAGAGTAAACCCTATGTTTTTAACAATTTCTCTGTTTCCCACACTTACATTCACCATCCATTTTGGAGTGTTGAAAGCGGTAATAAACAAGTCTGAAGAATTGTTGGAAGCAAGATCATTATAAGAAACATTGGTATTCACATTATAATTTCCTGTGATATTATAACGAACTCCTAACGACGTTCCATAGCTTTTGTAGGTATTGTTGCTGTTGGTATAAACTCTATAACGATCCTGTTTGCTTCTATCGAGCATGGCAAGAACAGCGGTATTGCTTCCTACCTGGCTGTTTTTTGGAACTGCCACTTCTACCTGACCAAGGAATCCTTCGTAGATATTGTAATAGAAATCCCAGTCCAGTACCAGTTTATTATTGAAAAAAGTAGACTTATACCCTACTTCAAATGAATTGATCTTTTCCGGTTGTAATTTTTGCAGATTGGCTACGGTTAAAAGCTGTTTATTATCCTGAGCCGCCTGAGCCTGAGTTTTTCCGGCATCTATATCTGCATTTACTGCTGAGGTGAATTTATCAATGGAAGCCAGTGTGTAGGAATTTTCAAGATAGCCTAACCCATCATTTACTTTTGAAAGGCCGCCTACTCTTCTTACATTTCCGTTGTTCACAAAAGAAAGGGCTTCAAATAGTGATGGAAAACGATATCCATTCTGGAAAGAAGCTCTGAAATTATGTTCTTTCACTGGAGAATAGACAATACTGATTCTTGGATTCAGTTTAGCTTCAAATTCAGGGTTTCTGTCGATACGTAAAGCCGCATTGATTTTTAATTTATCATCAAAGAAAAGCTTGGTAATCTGTGCAAAAGCTCCATATTTCTGATAAATAACATCTTTCCCGAAGGTACCGTTGGCTAAAGGAATGTTTCTTTCATTCACCGGACGGTCAAAATCAACAAAATTGTTTCCATCCGGAGTAATGCTGTACAAACGGTAATCTACACCAGCAAGAAGGTTGAAGATCTTCACAAACCTGCTGAAATCATAGGTAAGTTCACCCTGATAAAAGCGGGATTTCTGTTCAAGTTTGGCACCTCCTGTTGCCGGAGCTCCTGCTACACCTCCATTAGCTGAATCCCAGTTGTTGATTCCGATAATGGTATTTTTTAACTGTTCAAAGGCTGCAGTTCCTGGAACAACTCTGTTTTTATCTGCTTCCTGGCGGGCTAAGGTGAATGCATCATTAAGATTAACTCCTGAATTAAGACTATTCTGGAGAGTCGTTTGAAATATATTTTTCCAGTTGGTATTGGAAAGGTTGGTCAGATCAAGATTATCTGCCAAAGGTTTCAGATTATAAGAATCTCCTGTATTTTCAATGGATACATAGGCTCTGAAGGTCAGTTCTTTTCCTGTGAGTTCTATTTTATGGTTTTGAACGGTAGCATTCTGCAAACGGATTTTATTTCCTCTCTGGAAAGTTCCGTCCAGTAACCCATAACGGTAAACATACGATGTTCTCCACTGATCTCCGAAACGGTAGTATAATCCTGCATCGAACTTGATATTCTTCACATCCGGACTTACAATATCTTTCTCCAGATATCCTGTCCTGGAAACATTGAAAGTGGTTGGTTTTCCATTGTAATCTACTTTTACAGCAACACGGTTGTTTCTTTCATCACCATATTTATTCCAAAGGTCTTCCGCCGGATTATTAGCCAGTGCAAAATTAGGATTGGCTGTGACCAATGATCCCGGATTCTGATCAGTCAGATTGTTGGAGATCCAGTCTGTTCCACTGAAATATGAGGCATTGACTTTTACAGCAAAATTTTTATTGATCACCTTTGCAAAACGGATGGCACTTTCCCCTAGTGAACTTATTTTATGGTTAACATTGTCTACATGATTCACTCCACCACGGAAATAAACGCTTATTCCTTCGGAAGTAAACGGATCTTTGGTCTGTAAACTTGCCAATCCGTTGATGGCATTCATTCCGTATAATGCTGAAGCGGCTCCAGGAGTAACTTCCATAGATTGAATATCCAGTTCTGTAGGCCCTATGGCATTTCCCAATGGTACTCCCAAAGTTGCCGACTGTACATCTACTCCGTCTACCAACTGCATGAATCGAAAATTATTAGGCGAATTGAAACCTCTCGAATTAGGAATTTTCAACGTAAGACTTGAGGTTAAAAGCTGAAGTCCTTTTACATTTTCCAGTGTTTCATAGAACGATGCGGCCGGACTTTCTCTGATGGTTTTAATATCAATTTTTTCAATGGCAATCGGAGATCTTAATATCTTTTCCGGAACTCTGGATGCGGAAATCACGACATCATCAATGATGGTATTCTGAGGGTTTAAGCCTATCGTTATTTTATTGGAAGGAGAAAGGATCTCAACGGTTTGACTGCTAAAACCATCTTTCTGAACAACCACTCTGAAGGGAATGGTAACTCTTGTTCTGATTTTGAAGTTACCCAACTGATCTGTGAATGCGTTATCCTGTGTATTTTCGATCTGTACTTTTACGGAGTCAAGACCTTTTCGTGTATCTGTATTTTTGATACTTCCGCTAAGCTCTATAAGCTGTTGCTGTGCTTCTGCGAAGTTAAAGAATAGAAATGTGAATGCAATAATGCCTGCTTTTGGTAGAAAATTTCCCTGTTTTTTGTTTTTCATTTTGCTTCATTTTTTAGGTTGAGAATGAAGCTGCCTGAACTTTTTACTTCTATGATGAAAGTCTTCTATATTGGTTAATATTACAATTGAAGGGCTTAGAATTCCCCTCTTTTGGAGGGGTGGCGAAAATTCAAAGAATTTTTGACGGAGTGGTTTAAGCCATTAATAGTATTGCCGACTTTCATGATTCAAAAACTTCAAACAGCTTTGTTTGTATTGTTATTTTGAGAATCGACAACACATACACATTCGTCCGCCTAAATGAAGAGGTTTAGTTTTTTTGTTTTTTTTCAGATCATAATGAAAATTAGCCATATAATTAATTTAAGGTATGTAAGTAACGGTATGAAAAATCACCAAATGTTTCTTCTGCAAGTCTTTTCTGTACATAAATCCCGAAAAGTTCATCCAGCGTGGTCAGAATTTCTTCTTCACCAATATTTTCTTTAAATTTTGTATTCAGTCGCATTCCTAAGCGGTCTCCTCCAATGTGTAGATTATATTTCCCATAAGCTGTACCCACAAGTCCGATTTCAGCATTGGGAGATCTTCCGCAGCCATTAGGACAGCCGGTCATACGGATGGTAATATCTTCTTCCAGCAGACCATATTTTTCAAGGATAGGTTCTATTTTCGTGACCAAAGAAGGTAGATAACGCTGTGCTTCCGCCAAAGCCAGTGAACAGGTGTTCAGGGCTACGCAGGCAACAGAGTTTTTACGTAAGGCGCTTGCTCCATGGGTATATTCTGAAATTCCGTGTTCTTTTAAAATATGTTCAATTTCATGTTTATCTTTTTCATCAATATCTGCCAGAATAAGGTTCTGGTTACAGGTAAAACGGAAATTAGCTTTTCCAGTTTGCGCGATTTTTAATAATCCTGATTTTAAAGGATATTCTGATGTGTTAAGAATTCTTCCGTGCTCTACAAATACGGTATAAAACCATTTTCCTTCGTGGTTCTGAATCCAGCCATAGCGGTCTTTTCGCTGTTCAAATTTGAATTCTCTGGCAGGTTCAAAGCTGAATCCTGTTCTTTTTTCTACTTCAGCTCTGTACTGATCGATACCCAGTTTATCAATCGTGTATTTTAATCTTGATAATTTCCGGTCGCTTCTGTTTCCGAAGTCTCTTTGAACCGTGATGATTTCATAGACAGCTTTTAATACTTTTTCTTCAGTATCCACAAATCCAAGAATGGATGCAAGACGTGCGTAAGTGGCTTCATTTCCGTGTGTAGCTCCTAATCCACCTCCGGCAGCGATATTATAGCCAACAATTTTATCATTTTCGATAATTGCAATTAAGGCAATATCATTAATAAATACATCTACATCATTATTAGGGGGAATGGCTATGGCTATCTTGAATTTTCG
>CBFQYI010000319.1:0-5609 GCA_965720825.1 uncultured Chryseobacterium sp.
AATGAAAACAACAGGAAACACCATATTCATCAGTGGCGGAAGTGCCGGAATCGGATTGGCAATTGCCAAAAAACTAAGTGATGCAGGCAATCAAATCATCATTAATGGTAGAAATGAAGCGCGTCTCCAAAATGCCTTAAAAGAATTGGATAATGCCGTTGCAATAGCTGGTGATCTATCTTTGGAGGCAGACCGAATCCGAATTGCAGAGGAACTCAAAACAAATCATCCGAATCTGAATATCATCATCAACAATGCCGGTTCTGCTTTTATGAATGACCTCAGCAACAGCGAAAACAACGCTGCTGAAAAAGCATATCAAGAAATCAACACCAATTACATCAGCGTGATTCATTTCACTTCGTTGGTTTTGCCACAATTATTAGAACAAGAAGATTCGGCAATCGTCAACATTTCTTCGATTGCTGTTTTCAGGTCAAACAAATTTTTGCCCACCTACTCTGCCAGCAAAGCCGCGCTCCACAGTTACACCCAAGGATTGCGGGATACTTTTGCAGACAATGACAAATTGAATGTTTATGAAGTTTATCCGCCATTGGTCAATACAGAATTTTCAGCAGAAATTGGTGGCGCTAATGGAATTCCAGCTTCTGAAGTTGCAGATGAGTTGTTTTTAGCTTTAGAAAAAGATCAGTTCGAAGTTCCGGTTGGCGATACGAAAAACATCCATAATTTGATAAATCCGATCACAGAGCAGATTCCTCATTAATTTTAAATTTTTTATTATGAAATTAAAAGGAAAAACCATTTTGATCACAGGTGGCGCATCAGGAATTGGACTCGAAGCGGCGAAGCAATTTTTAGCAATTGGCGCCAAGGTGATCATTACAGGAAGAACCCAATCGAAACTGGATGCGGTGAAAAAAGCATTTCCATCTATCGTCACGATACAAAGTGATGCCGGAAAAGAAGCTGATGCTCAATCTCTTTTTGAACAAGTAAAAGCATTAGGAGGAATTGATATTTTATACAATAATGCAGGCGTCCTTGTGCCACCTGCAAATCTCGGTATTCCAAATGATAAACATCTTGAAGGTGCAACGTACGAAATGGAAGTTAATTATTTGGGTGTCATCCGTCTGAATAATCTTTTTTTGGATATGCTAAATTCCAGAAATGAATCTGCAATCATCAATACGACTTCGATTTTAAGCATTACACCATCATTGATCGAGGCGACCTACTCTTCCTCAAAAACCGCATTGGCATTTTACACCATTTCGCTTCGGGAACATTTAAAGATCATTGGAAGCAAAGTGAAAATATTTGAATTGGTTCCACCACTTGTTGCAACAGAAATGACCGCAGAAAGAAAAGATAAAAAAATAACGCCTGAAAAAATGATCGAAGGTCTCATCAATGGTTTGTCAAAAGACCATTATACCATCCGAGTAGGTGACGCAAAAATTTTTAGCTTTATCAATAGATTCTTCCCGAAAATTGGCTTTAATATCATCAATCCAAAACAAAGTCATCAACTTTTAAAAAATTAATAAAATGAAAGCTTTCCTCATTAACAATTACACGAAAGATGGGCTGCATCTTGCAGATGTTCCTGTGCCAAAAGTCGGTGACAATGACATTTTGGTAGAAGTTCATTCCGCCAGCCTCAATCTTTTGGATTCGAAAATCAAAAAGGGCGAATTCAAATTATTTTTACCTTACAAATTTCCATTGATCTTAGGACACGATGTTGCAGGAATCGTCACGGAAGTTGGAAAAAATGTCGAGAAATTTAAAGTGGGTGACGAGATTTATTCAAGAGTTTCAGATTTTCACATCGGAACTTTTGCGGAATTTATTTCCATTAATGAAAAAGATGTCGCCCTTAAACCAAAAAACCTAACGATGGAAGAATCCGCTTCTATTCCTTTGGTAGCACTGACTGCGTGGCAAGCATTGGTTGAAAAAGCGAATTTGAAAAAAGGACAAAAAGTCTTTATCCAGGCCGGTTCAGGTGGCGTGGGAACTGTAGCGATTCAATTGGCAAAACATCTTGGAGCAACTGTTGCAACAACCGCGAGTGAAAAAAGTTTTAAACTTTTGAAGAGTCTCGGAGCAGATGTTTTGATTGATTACAAAACGCAGGATTTCGAAACAATTCTTAAAAATTATGATGTTGTACTCAACAGTCAGGATAATAAGACATTAGAAAAATCAATCAACATTCTTAAACCAAACGGTCACGTGATTTCTATTTCAGGTCCGCCAACTCCCGATTTTGCCAAAGAAATGGGATTGCCTTGGTATTTAAAGATTGTGATGTCGTTGTTAAGTTTCAGCATCAGAAGGAAAGCCAAAAAACGAAATATCGACTACTCTTTTCTTTTTATGAAAGCCAACGGAAATCAATTGGAAAACATCGCAAAACTTATCGAAGCTGACATCATCAAACCTGTAATTGACAAAATCTACCCTTTTGAACAAACCAATGAAGCGCTGGAATATGTCGAAAGCGGACGTGCGAAAGGAAAAATTGTTATAAAAATTAAGTAAACTCAGATCTATTTTCTTTAAAACAAAAGATCTTATTTAGCTCAAATGTTTTTATAAAAAAAATTTGAGCTAAATTTTATTAATCGTATCATCTAAAACATTCAACAATTAGAATTATTTTTGAGTTTATTTGATTAAATCCTTTATACTTAATATCTTAAAAACATTATCTATATCCTTAAATAAATGATTTTGGCAGAGTCCTGTCGAGGTCACAAACGCCCAAATGGCTCCAATTTAATCTAAATTGAGCCATTTTTTTGATTCCAGAATAAGCCAGATTAGTGTTTTTATTATTCTTATAAATCTACTTTGCGGAATAATAAAACATTTTAATTTTAACTTTTTTTTGCGAAAAATGTAGATACATAAAGTTATATGAGTTTCTATTTTCCAATATTTTAATCTTCTTTTAAAGTAACGATCAACCATTATAGACCCTATTTATAAAAACACAAACACAACAATACAACAATACAACAATACAATATTTTTGATAAAAGATTCACAATTATATTTAGTTATAATTATTCATTTTCTAATTAAAAAAACATTATTTTAGTATAAAATTATAACCCTGTAAACCCAATCACAATGTGTAAAATTTTCATAATAGATGATGATCGCTTTTTTGGTGAAATGTTGAAGCATTATCTCACGCTCAACCCCGATTATGAAGTTTACCTTTTCAATACCGGAAATGATTGTCTTGCTAATCTTTTTATGAAACCGGATATCATCTGTATAGATTTCGGACTGCCGGATATTCAGGGCGATCAGCTTTTCAAAAAAATACAAAACATTTATCCAGATCTTCCTATAATTGTTGTCAGCGGGCAGGAAAATATCGAAATAGCCATTAATTTCCTGAAGCAGGGAGCCAAGGATTATATTGTTAAGAATGAACATTCCAAAGAACTTTTATGGAGTTCAATAGCCAGAGTGAGAGAAAACATTTCATTAAAACAGGAAGTAGAAGAACTGAAAGAGGAACTGGAAAAAAAATACACTTTTGAAAAGACGATCATCGGACAAAGCGAATCTATCAAAAATATATATTCAAAGATCAATAAAGCGATAAAATCTAACATCAATGTCTCTATTACAGGAGAGACAGGAACCGGAAAGGAAGTAGTGGCAAAGGCGATTCATTATAATTCCGGCAGAAAAAACAAACCTTTTGTAGCTGTTAATATGGCTGCGATTCCTAAAGATCTTGTGGAAAGCGAATTTTTCGGGCACGAGAAGGGGGCTTTCACTGGAGCTACTGACAAATCTATCGGAAAATTTGAACAGGCAAACGGAGGTACTATATTTCTGGATGAGATTGCAGAACTCGACCTCAATCTTCAAAGCAAACTGCTGAGAGCCCTTCAGGAAAGAGAAATCACAAGAATCGGAGGAAACCAGAAAATAAAGTTGGACATCCGTTTGATTATTGCTACTCATAAAAATCTCGCAGATGAGGTAAAAAAAGGGAATTTCCGGGAGGACCTTTACTATCGAATTATGGGACTTCCTGTAGAACTTCCTCCTTTGCGAGAAAGAGAGCAGGATACATTGATTCTTGCTAAATATTTTATAGATCTTTTCGCAAAAGAGAATAAGAGTAAACCTTTGTCTTTATCTTCGGATGCAAGGAAAAAGCTTCTGGCCTATCATTTCCCGGGAAATGTAAGAGAGCTAAAATCCGTTGTTGATCTGGCTTGTGTCCTGTCTGACAATCACGAGATAACAGCAAAAGATAGTAATTTTTATAATCTGGAAAAAGGCTCAGAACCTTTTCTCAATGAACAAAAAACGCTAAAACAATATACCTCTGATATCATTTTGCATTTTCTAAATAATAATAATGATGTCATTAAAACCGCAAAACTATTAGATATAGGCAAATCAAGTACATATAATCTTATTAATAACCTTGAAATTGAAAATAACTAGATGAAAGTTGCTAAATTACTTTTTACGGATGGTGAATTCAAATATGAAAGAAATGATGAAAAGCTTAACTATCAGGAAGTTCAACTCATTATAGGATATGGAGCCAGAAGTAGTATTGAAGAAGATAACTTTTATCTTCTTTTAAAGAAAACGTTTCCTAATGCAGAGATAGCCCTGTCTTCTTCTTCGGGAGAAATTTTCTGTAATGAAGTCTATGATGATACGGTAGCTTTAACCATAATCAGCTTTTCAACAGCTTACATAAAAACATCACAGATTGATATTGAAGATTTTTCATGCAGCTATGATGCAGGAAAAAAATTAATTGAAAACCTTCCTTCTCAGGAACTTAAATGGGTTTTTATTTTGTCCGATGGCAGTAAGGTTAATGGCAGTCAATTGGTTCGCGGACTTAATGCCAGCCGCCCCGAAGAAGTTTTGATTTCAGGTGGGCTGGCCGGGGATGGGGATAAATTTGAAAAAACGGTAGTTGGACTCAATCAGGTTCCTGAACCCAATAAGATTCTGGCCATTGGATTTTATGGCGCCAACCTGGAATTATCTCATTCTTCAATTGGGGGTTGGGAAAGCTTTGGCCTTGAAAGACTGGTGACCAAGTCACATGATAATATTCTTTATGAAATTGATAATAAAAATGCATTAGATCTTTATAAAAAATATTTAGGAAAGTACGCCGAAGACCTTCCCGCCTCTGCTCTTCTTTTTCCATTATCTCTTACATTGCACCAAGACTCTTTATCAGTGGTGAGAACAATTCTTTCCATTAAAGATAACGCAATGATTTTTGCAGGCGATTTGCCGGAAGGAAGTAAAGTAAGGTTTATGAAAGCCAATATGGACAGACTTATTGATGCAGCTAATGATGCAGCCAATCAATGTCTAAAAATGAATACACATACTCCTAAACTGGGAATCATTATAAGCTGTGTAGGAAGAAAAATAGTATTGGGAGACAGAGTTTATGAAGAAGTGGACATCGTACGGGATGTTTTCAAATCAAATACGGCACTAACCGGATTTTACTCATATGGAGAGTTATCTCCTTTAAGCCCGTTTGGCAACTGTGCTCTGCACAATCAGACTATTACCATCACCACAGTAAATGAAATTGAATAACTATGGAAACCAAA
>CBFQYI010000320.1:0-5606 GCA_965720825.1 uncultured Chryseobacterium sp.
CATTATTGGGAGGCACGGCGATTCCTATTTTCAGTTTTCTCGGAAGATATCTGTCCTGATACAAAGGATCTTCCTCTGCTTTTCGGTCTACCAGAAGTTCATCATCAATCCAGATGTCATAATAAGATTTAGTTTTTGGAAGACACATTTCACTGATTTTTCCAGCCAGTTCGTAAGCTTCCTGTTGCAAAGGTGATTCCGAAGGATTTGCTGTACAGGTTACATTTCTGTTGACGTCCCCACAAGCTGCAATCGAATCCAGATGCTGAAGATTGAAGCTCTGAATGGTAGGTCTTAAATGAGATTTTAAAATACCATGCAGCTGAATCGTTTGTCTTGTCGTTACTTTTATCGTTCCTGTGGAATGATCTTCAGCAGTTTCATTCAATCCTACCCATTGTTCAGGAGTTAAAAAACCACCGGGAAGTCTTAATCTGATCATATAAGAATACAGCCACTCCAGTTTTTTGGAGACACGTTCTTCTCTTCTGTCTCTATCGTCCTGTTGGTACATTCCGTGAAATTTGATCACAGTCTGGTCATCTTCTCTGATAGCTCCGGTAAAATTATCTGCCAGGCTTTCCTTTAAAGTTCCTCTGAGTCCGTTACTGCCGGTTTTAATTCTTTCTACCGGTGAAAGGTTCTCTTTATCGTTATTCATAATTGTTTCCTTTAATTTTTACAAGTACTTCTTTTTAATACACATCTTTAGCATATCTGCCGCTCAATTCCATTTCTTCCAGATAAACTACAGCATCTTCTTTACTTCGTTTTCCTTCAGTCTGGATAATGGTGAGAAGGGTTTGCTCTACGTCGTAGGCCATGGGTTCTTTGGCTCCGCATACGTACACCGAAGCTCCACCTTCCAGCCAGTAAAATACTTCCTGAGCGTTTTGTTCCAGTTTATGCTGAACATATACTTTCTCTGCGGTATCTCTTGAAAAAGCAAGATCTAGATGTGTTAAGCTGCCTGTTTTAAGAAAATCCTGAAGCTCTGCCTGATAAAGAAAATCGGATACAAAGTTTCTGTCCCCGAAAAACAGCCAGTTTCTTCCTTCTGCACCTGTAGCATCACGTTCCCAAAGGAAAGATCTGAAAGGAGCTATTCCTGTTCCCGGCCCAATCATGATAATATCTTTATCTGCTTCCGGAAGTTTGAAATGTCCTGCATCCTGAATATAAAATTCAACCTCTTCTCCTTCTTTGAATTCACTCAGAAAACCACTGCATAATCCGTTATGTTTCTGATGGTCAATAAAGAATTCTGATTTGGCTACAGTAATATGAATTTCCGTATCACCATGCGCTTCCACAGAGGAAGAAATTGAATAAAGACGGGGTGCCTGAGCGGTTAATATCTGAATGATTTCTTCGAATTCATCTGCATTTTTTACCGGATAAATCCTTAGCAAATCAAGAAGGCTTAATCTCACTTCCGGTATGGAATGTCCCGTTATTTTTGCATATTGTGCAACCACAGATTTAAGCAGATAACTGATGTTAAGATGCTTATGCAGGAGTTCTTCTACAGTATCCGTAATCTTTGCTGTTTCGATCTGTTTCTGAGGATCAATTCCTGTGAGAGTAATAATTTCATGGACAACCGTTTTTGAATTGAATGGAATCACTCCTAAAGATGCACCAGGTTGGTAGGCAAGTGCTTTTTTTGTTTCAATTTCAATGTGATACGTTTCTTTTTCAGACGTAATATCATTCAGATTGATGATGGCTGAAACTTTTCCCTGATATTTCTTTCTTCCGGTAGAAACCTTTGGAGCTGAAACATTTTTTGTACTCTGACCTACATTTTTATTAACCGTTTCGAATACATGCTCTATCCAATGGGAAGCTTCCTGCTCATAATCAATATCACATTTTTTTAATGGAATAACACGTTGAGCACCCAATATTTCAAAACGCGAATCTACATCTTCTCCGGTTTGGCAGAACAGAGGATAACTGCTGTCTCCCAACGCCAGTACTCCATATTTAAGCCCGCTGAGATTAATTTCATTCTCATAGATATAATCGTAGAACTTTTTGGCAAGTGCTGGCGGTTCACCTTCTCCCTGAGTGCTGATGACTACGAAAAAGAACTCTTCTTTCGCCAAATCTTTAGGCTTGTATTGGGAAAGGTCAGCCAGTTTTACCTGCAGTCCTTTTTTCTTAACAATCGTTGCCAAAACTGTAGCCAGTTTTTTACTGTTTCCGGTTTCCGTACCGTAAGCCAAGGTTATTTTCTTTACAACATTCTGTGAAGTACTATTCGCTTCCTGTGGTGGCATAACGGCTGTGAATGATGATCCTCCGGCAATACCTGCAAGATATCCGCTTGCCCAGATGGCTTCGTCTCTGGAAAGGTCTCCGGAGATTTGTTTTAATACATTTAATTTAGTTTCAGACAGCATATTCAAAGAAATTTTGAGTGGTAGGGATGAGACTTCCGTTTTCTACTGATTTAAAATAAAGACCTTCCTGCTCAGCATTTTCGAGCCATGAAAACTCTTCGTGGAGATTCACAATTTTACCCACTACTACCAATGAAGGTGATGCAAAGTTTTTGTCCCCGAATTTTTCATTAAAATCATCAAATGATGACGTGTACACTTTTTGGAAAGGAGTCGTAGCCTGTTCAATGACTGCAATTTTTTTATCACCAGAAATCTGAAGCGCTTTCAGTTTTTCGACAAGAGGAGTAAGATTTCCTTTAGACATGTAGAAAACAAGAGTATCATTGGTCAAAGCCAGCTCTTTCCAGTATTCTTCGCTCACAATTTCTGATTTATAATACGTCAGAAAACGGACGGATGTAGAATATCCTCTGGCAGTTAAAGGCATTCCTGCAAAAGCCGCTGCTCCTAAAGCTGCTGTAATTCCCGGAATGATTTCGTAAGAAATATGATGTTGTTTTAAAGCCTGCAATTCATCCAGAATATTGGAGAATATAGAAACGTCGCCTCCTTTTAGTCTTACAATAGTTTTATTCTGAAGGGCATATTCCACCATCAAAGTATTGATATGAGGCTGAGGAGTGGACGCATTTTTGCTGCATTCTTTGCCTACATAGATGATTTCTGTATTTTCATTAACGTAGGTTTCCAGAATTTCCGGACTTACAAGGCGGTCACATAAAATGACGTCTGCTTCTGCGATAGCTTTTACTGCTTTTACAGTGATCAGTTCAGGGTTGCCGGGCCCTGCACCGATAAGGAAGACCTTTGGTGATTTTATATTTGTTTTCATTGAAGTAGGTGTTAATTAGGGATTTAGAAGAGTCCTTCTACAGAGAGATACCTTTCTCCTGTATCGTAATTTATGGTAAGGATTTTGGCGTTAGGTGGTATTTCCGGTAAATGTTTGGCGATGGCTGCTAAAGCGGCTCCAGTGGAAACTCCCACAAAAAGGCCTTCTTTTTTAGCAGCGTTAAGAGCATATTCATAAGCTTCTTCTTTGCCTGCTGTGATCACTCCGTCTAAAAGGGTAATATCCAGAATGGAAGGTACAAAGCCTGCTCCTAATCCCTGTAATGGATGTGGCGCCGGGCTTCCTCCGCTTAGTACGGGAGATAATTCAGGCTCTACAGCAATGACTTTTACGTTAGGATATTTTTCTTTTACCGTTTTTGCGATTCCGGTGATGTGTCCTCCGGTTCCAACTCCTGTGATGATGTAGTCCAGCCCGTCCGGGAAGTCTTTTAAAATTTCCTGAGCAGTGGTTTCTACGTGTACTTTTACATTGGCAGGATTGTCAAACTGTCTTGGAATCCATGAATTGGGTGTTTCTTCAGCCAGTTCATTAGCTTTTTCAATAGCCCCTTTCATTCCTTTTTCTCTTGGAGTAAGCACGAATTCTGCTCCGTAAGCTTCCATAATTTTACGGCGTTCTATACTCATGCTTTCCGGCATGACAAGAATAAGTTTATATCCTTTTACGGCAGCTACCAAAGCAAGTCCTATTCCTGTATTTCCGCTGGTAGGCTCTATAATGACGCTATCTTTATTTAATAATCCTTTGGCTTCTGCATCTTCGATCATTGCTAATCCAATTCTGTCTTTAATGCTTCCGCCAGGGTTGCTTTTTTCAAGTTTGATCCAGATTTCATGATCTGAATTGAAGAGTTTATTAATTTTTACGACGGGTGTATTTCCAATCGTTTCTAATGCATTCTGAAATTTCATATCAATGTACTTTTTATTTTTTCTTAAATCACAAAGGTTAATGATTCCGGTAATGAGCTATTATCCTTTATTTTTATTTCGCTTTTATGATAGACCAGAGAGTTGGCAGGAACATCCTGTGTTACCCAGACATTTCCTCCTATGACACTTTCTCTGCCTATGGTAGTTTCTCCTCCCAGAATAGTGGCTCCCGAGTAGATAATCACATCATCTTCAATATTGGGATGCCTTTTCTGATGGGCTTTTTCTTTGGAAACATTCAAAGCACCAAGGGTTACTCCCTGGTAGATTTTGACATTGTTTCCGATAACGGTTGTTTCTCCGATCACAATTCCTGTTCCGTGATCAATAAAAAAAGACTTTCCAATGGTGGCTCCGGGATGAATATCAATTCCCGTTTTACTGTGGGCATATTCTGAAATGACACGCGGTAAAATCTTTACCTCCTGACTCCAGAGTTGATGCGAAATACGGTAGACATACGTGGCAAAAAAGCCGGGATATGCCAGGTATACTTCTTCCAGAGAATCTGCGGCCGGATCAAATTCCAAAATAGATTTTGCATCCAAAACCAACTGATTATATAATTCCGGCAACGCTTCAAAAAACTGACTGACCTGTTTTTCAGTAAGGTTTTTATCTCCTGTTACCGTATTGATCTGATCAGAAAGTGTTTCCTGAAGTGCTTCAAAATTTCTTTTCAGCTGATCTTCAGTATTCTCATTCTGAGGAAGGAAAAGTGTTTCGTACAAATCCTTCACCCATCTTTTGGTCTTTATTTTATCAAAGAATCCATGAATATTATTTTGTTTGGTCTGATGGATTCTTTGTATTAATTGATCGGAAATTGGCATCTTTCTATTGAATTATACAGGCTGCTACCGTTGAATTGGACGTTTCATCTACCAAAATGGCAGAGCCCGTTGTTTTGTTATGGGTAAAGCTGTCATAGACCAAAGGCTGTGCCGTTCGCAGGGTAACTTTCACAATTTCATTGAGTTTAATTTCACCCTCTGCCTGCTCCCGGATAAGAGTATTGACATTGATTTTGTAATCAATCTCTTTTACAACGGCTTTAATAAGTCTGCTACTCTGCTGCAGAAGGTATTTATTCCCTGGTTGCAAAGGTTTCTGATCCAGCCAGCATAAAAGAATTTCAAGATCTTTTTCAACGGTGGGAACATGTTCTTCCGTAACAAAAATATCTCCTCTGCTGACATCTACATCGTGAGCTAAATGGATAACAGCCGGCTGACCTTCAAAAGCTTCCTCTTTTTCAATACCATTGATCTCAATTTTGGTGATTTCAGTCGTCAGATCTGCAGGAAGAATATGAATTTTGTCTCCTTTTGTGAATTTTCCGCTTAATATTTGTCCGGCATATCCTCTGTAATCGTGCAGCTCATCAGTCTGCGGACGGATTACATA
>CBFQYI010000321.1:0-5472 GCA_965720825.1 uncultured Chryseobacterium sp.
GAATGTTCATTACTGACAACCAATAAGTCATTGATGAGAAAATGTTTTGAAGAACATAATATCAGATCACCCAGATCCATTACGGTTTCTGAAATTAATGCCAATGATTTTAAAACATTTAATTATCCTTTAATCATCAAGCCTTCTGACAGATCAGGAAGCTTGGGGGTGATAAAAGCAACATCTTTTGATGAAGCTAAAGACGCCATTGAAAATGCAATAAACTATTCTTTCTCTAAAACCTGTGTGGTGGAAGAATACATCAAAGGAAAGGAAGTAAGTGTTGAGACCATCAGTTTCGGAGGTGAGCATCGAATTATAACAATTACAGATAAAGTCATCACCACGGAACCTTATTTTGTGGAATTGGCACATCATCAGCCTACTTCATTCCCTGAGCATATTCAAAATAAAATACTGGATATCACCTATGCAATCCTGAATGCAACAAAGGTTGAAAACGGAGCCGCACATGTTGAGCTTATGATAACCGAAAACGGTGATGTTTATCCGATTGAAATAGGAAGCCGTATGGGTGGAGATTTTATTGGATCTGATCTGGTTCAGCTCTCTACAGGGTTTGATTATGTACAGGCTGTTTTAGATATTGCATTAGGCCAATTCATGTTCCCCCTTGAGATAACACAAAAGAAATATTCCGGAGTATATTTTCTATCCGAAAACACCAAACAACTGTTGCCATATTTTACAGAAAACCAATTGGAGGACTATATTGTAAAAAAGGAAATAACCAATCCTTCGTTACAAAATGCACATTCCAGTAATGACCGATCCGGGTATTTAATTTATCAGTCGGACAAAAAAATTGATTTGTTATGAAACGTATTGCTATAATCGGATCAGGCCACCTTGGACAGCAGATTCTGCATCATATTCAAACGGATACCGATGATAAAGTCATTGGTTTTTTTGATGACTTTATGGAAAAAGGAAACAGCGTTAAAGATCTTCCCATATTAGGAGGAAAAGGAGATGTGATCAGTATTTTTCAGCAAGGTATCTTTGATGAAATAATTATTGCTATCGGTTATAAACACTTAGAATTTAAAAAACAGATATTTGAAACTTTTAAAAATAAAATTCCTTTTTATACCTTTATTCATTCTACAAGCTATATTGATCCTTCCGCAACAATAGGAGAAGGCACAGTAATTTATCCGTATAGCATGATAGATCAGAATGTGAAAATCGGAGATAATGTGTTGATCAATATTTCGTGTTCAATCGCTCATGATTCATTGGTAGGAAATCACTGTTTTGTATCTCCATCTGTAGCTGTAGCCGGTTTTGTTTCTATTTCGGAACAATGTATTCTTGGCATAAACAGTACCATTATTGACAACATCAATATTGTAGAAAAAGTACAGCTGGGAGGCGGTGCAGTAGTTATTAAAAATATCTCCCAACCTGGTCTCTATGTAGGAAATCCGGTAAGATTTATACGATAATCCATGGGAATAAAAAAAAATATTTTTTTTGGAGGATTAAATGAACTGAGAGCAATAGCTGCTTTATCTGTCATCCTGCATCATATTGAATTATTTAAACACCGTGATAAAATAGAAAGTTTATTTGATTCTGAATATACGCTGTATTGGATTGAGCATTTGGGAAAAAATGGGGTGTATCTTTTTTTTGTATTGAGTGGATTTCTGATCACTTACCTTCTGCTGTCTGAAAAAGAAAAAAACAGCACTATCAATCTTAAAAAGTTCTATTTAAGAAGAATTTTCAGAATCTGGCCTTTGTACTATATTATCCTTTTTATATCCTTTATTATCGTTCCACTGTTAACCTTTATTTTTCCTTTATTCTCTATCACTCCATCTTACTACCATTTAATAAAAGATTCTTCAAACTATGATTTGAAATCTTTCCTTCTCTACTTTACGTTTCTCCCCAATTTTGCAGTGAAGGCAGGAAAAATTCTTGCAGGAGCTTCTCAATCGTGGTCTGTAGGGGTAGAAGAACAGTTTTATATCATCTGGCCCATCATTATCTCCTTTTGTAACAGAAAAACAATGCTTTTGGTTTTTTTATCCATTTTGGCTGTTTTTGCTGTTATTAATCTCCAGTTTCCAAACTCATTGATAGGCACAATTGTTACCATCATTCCGTTTGAATTTATGGCCATTGGGGCATTGGGAGGATATTTTTATTATAAAAACACTGAAGAAATAACTCAGTATACAAAGAGTAATATCTTATATGCTGGTGTACTATTGTTAATAGCCATTTTAATTTCTATTCCTGTTTTTAAGCTGTATATTCAAAATATTATATTAGGGTTTGTTTTTCTATTATTGATTATAATAAGCATAAACTCATCCAATAAAGCGGTGTTAAGGAGCAGATATTTTTCATTCTTAGGAACGATCTCTTATGGGATTTACATGTACCATCCCCTGATTATGTTTTTAATATTCCCCGTATTTTATAAGCTATTAATATTTTATAATAATATATTTGTATTTAATATTGGTGTATTTATGTTCATACCAGGTATAACTATTTTAGTCAGTTATGGCTCGTATAGATACATTGAAAAAAAATTTATAGACATCAAAGATTCAAAATTTAAAACACTATGATCCCATTTAACAAGCCATTTATTATTGGCAAAGAACTTACATATATAGAAGAAGCTGTAAAGAGTGGTAAAATTTCCGGTGACGGAATGTTTACGAAAAAGTGCCAGCAGTTTTTTGAACAGAAATATCATTTTCCTAAAGTACTGATGACTACATCATGCACGGATGCACTGGAGATGGCTGCTATTTTGTGCAATGTGGAGCCAGGAGACGAAGTAATTGTTCCCAGTTATACTTTTGTTTCCTCTGCTAATGCCTTTGCACTGAGGGGAGCAAAAATAGTTTTTGTAGACTCCTGCCATGACAATCCCAATATTGATCCGGTAGAAATAGAAAAACATATCACCGAAAAAACCAAAGTAATTGTCCCAGTACATTACGCTGGTGTGGCATGTGATATGGAAAAAATTATGGAGCTGGCTCATAAACACAATTTGTTTGTGGTGGAAGATGCAGCACAGGCAATTGACAGCTATTATACTTTCTCAGACGGAACAAGAAAGGCGCTGGGTTCTATAGGCCATTTTGCGGCCTTTTCGTTTCATGAAACCAAAAATATCATTGCCGGAGAAGGTGGAATGTTAGCCATTAATGATCCACAATATTTTGACCGCGCTGAAGTAATCCGCGAAAAAGGAACAAACAGAAGTGCCTTCTTCAGAGGTGAAGTAAACAAATATGGCTGGGTAGATCTCGGTTCATCATTCCTACCTTCAGAGATTATATCGGCTTTTTTGTATGCACAATTAGAGAATCTGGAAATTATTCAGAAAAAAAGATTAGAGATCTGGAACAATTATCAGAACGGACTTTCTGCACTGCAGGAAAAAGGCTTCATTACTTTGCCGGACATGCCTTCCTATGCAACAAACAATGCTCACATGTATTATATTGTCTGCAGAAGCTATGAAGAAAGAACAAATCTTATTCAATATTTAAAGGCGCAGGATATACACCCGGTTTTCCATTATTTAAGCTTGAATAAAAGTGATTTCTTCCTTGCAAACAATCCTGAAATAGATATTCCAAACTCTGATCATTTCACAGATTGCCTGCTGCGACTGCCATTTTATTATGAATTATCTGAAACTGAACAGCATAAGATCATAGAACTGATCAACAGTTTTTTTACAAAATAATATAACTGCCCCATCACTTCTCAATCACAAAACATGAATTTTCTAAAAAAATATATTGTCGGTTTTTTATTTGATGTACTGAATTCGAATGCTTATAAAACCCATCAGCAAAACAAACTGAATGCCTGGGCTCAGAAGAGCTTCAAAAAATTCGGAACGAATTCTGCATTACCTGAAGAACACTGGATAAAAAACCCTAAATATATCTCGATAGGTGAAAATTTCAGTTCTTTATACCATTTAAGGCTGGAAGCCTGGGATCGTTTTCAGGGAGAAGTATTTCACCCTGAAATAATTATTGGTGATAATGTGGTCTGCAATTCCGATGTTCATATCGGAGCAATCAATAAAATTGTCATAGGAAATAATGTCCTTATGGCCAGCAGAATATATATTTCTGATCATTCCCATGGCAATATAACGGCTAATGACCTGAAAAATATTCCTGCTGCAAGGCCTTTACATTCCAAAGGTCCTATCATTATTGAAGATAATGTATGGATTGGTGAAGGAGTATGTATCCTTCCGGGGGTTACTATTGGTGAAAATTCTATTATAGGCGCCAACTCTGTGGTGAATAAGAGTTTCCCAAAAAATTCAGTGATAGCTGGAATTCCCGCCAGATTAATAAAAACATTAGAAAACTGATTATGAAAAAAATAAAACCGCTTGCATTTTACCTCCCTCAATATCACCCCGTTCCGGAAAATGACGAATGGTGGGGAAAAGGATTTACAGAATGGACTAATGTAAGTAAAGCCCAACCTTTATTCGAAGGACACGAGCAGCCTATATTCCCTGCAGATCTGGGATATTATGACCTGCGCGTTCCCGAAGTAAGAGAACAGCAGGCCCAGATGGCAAAAGATTATGGAGTACATGGGTTTATCTTTTATCATTACTGGTTTGGCAGCGGCAAACAATTGTTGGAGCGCGTGGCTAATGATGTATTGAAATCAGGAAGACCGGACTTTCCCTTCTGCTTCTGCTGGGCCAACGAAACATGGTCAGGAATATGGCATGGATTATTAGAAAAAATACTGGCAGAACAGACTTATCCTGATGAGCAGGATTTAATTGCCCATTTCGAATACCTGCTTCCTTTCTTCAAGGACGAAAGATATATCAAAGTGGATAATAAACCTCTTTTCATTATCTACGATCCTAATCATCTCAATGAAGGTGATCCGCACTATATCTCAAAATTCAGAGCTCTTGCCATAGAAAACGGATTTGACGGGTTGTATGTAATGGCTTCCAATAAACTTTCTGATGACCTTGATTTTCAATCTATGGGATATGACAGCAAGATTTCCAATGCCTTTCACAAAGCCTGGGTTCCTCATATTAATAAAAAAGAATACATTTCCCACTCTCAATACTATAAAAACAGGATAAAAGGATTAATCGGAATTAAGAAAAAAGAACAGCCAAAAGTCAGAATTCAGGATGCGCAACAAGTCGTCAATGACTTGAAGTTTCAAGAAAGCAATGTTCCTACCTATCCATGTATCCTGCCTAATTGGGACAATACTCCAAGAAGCGGTTACAGAGGAATTATACTGGCCAACAATTCACCGGAACTGTTTGAAAAGCAGGTAGAAAAAGCGGCAAAATATCTTGAAGATAAAAAAGACTATCCGGAACAGTTTTTAATTGTTAAATCCTGGAACGAGTGGGCAGAAGGAAATCACCTGGAGCCCGATCGGCGCTATGGCCGG
>CBFQYI010000322.1:0-5467 GCA_965720825.1 uncultured Chryseobacterium sp.
AAACTATGGATCTATTTATGTTAGTGCCAATTTTTGGTGTCATAGCTTTGCTTTATACATTTCTTCAGAGCAACTGGGTAAACAAACAGAATGCGGGAAATGAAAAAATGAAAACAATCAGCGGCCATATTGCAGACGGTGCAATGGCTTTTCTAAAGGCTGAATACAAAATCTTAACGTACTTCGTTGTTGTTGTAGCCATTCTATTGGCAGTAATGGGCTCAAGCAATGCCAACTCACACTGGAGTATCGGAATTGCTTTTGCCGTAGGCGCTGTATTCTCTGCATCTGCAGGGTTTATCGGAATGAAAATCGCTACCAAAGCGAATGTGAGAACGGCAGAAGCTGCAAGAACTTCACTGTCAAAAGCACTTAAAGTATCTTTTACAGGAGGTTCTGTGATGGGAATGGGAGTTGCCGGGCTTGCTGTCTTAGGTTTAGGAGCTTTATTTCTGATTATTAAACAGATTTTTGCCCCTGAAGCTGCAGTAGACTCTCATGAAATGGAGAAAACCATCGAAATTCTTACCGGATTTTCTCTTGGAGCTGAATCTATTGCCCTTTTTGCAAGAGTAGGAGGTGGTATTTATACAAAAGCGGCAGACGTAGGTGCTGACCTTGTAGGAAAAGTAGAAGCCGGAATTCCTGAAGATGATCCCCGAAATCCAGCTACTATTGCAGATAACGTAGGAGATAACGTAGGAGATGTTGCCGGAATGGGAGCGGACCTTTTCGGATCGTATGTGGCGACAGTTCTTGCCACGATGGTATTAGGTAGAGAAACTGTTTCTGATGATGCTTTCGGAGGTTTTGCCCCGATTCTTTTGCCGATGCTGATCGCAGGAACAGGAATTATATTTTCCATGATCGGAACTTTATTTGTGAAAATTAATGATAATGAAGGTTCATCTACTTCCAGTGTGCAGAATGCATTAAACCTTGGAAACTGGGGAAGTATTGTAATTACTGCTATTGCTTCTTATTTCCTGGTAACCTATATCCTTCCTGAAAAAATGGTTCTCAGAGGTCATGAGTTTACGAAAATGGGCGTTTTTGGAGCTATTATGGTAGGTCTGGTCGTAGGAACTTTAATGAGTATTATTACAGAATATTACACAGCCATGGGGAAAAGACCCGTTTCCAGTATTGTGAGACAGTCTTCTACAGGGCATGCAACCAATATTATCGGCGGGCTTTCTGTTGGGATGGAATCTACTTTACTTCCAATTATTGTACTGGCAGGAGGTATCTATGGTTCTTATCTGTGTGCCGGACTTTATGGAGTGGCTATTGCCGCAGCAGGAATGATGGCCACTACAGCGATGCAGCTTGCTATTGATGCTTTTGGACCTATCGCAGATAATGCCGGAGGTATTGCTGAGATGAGTGAACTTCCTAAAGAAGTACGTGAAAAAACAGATATTCTGGATGCCGTAGGAAATACAACCGCAGCTACCGGAAAAGGATTTGCCATCGCTTCAGCTGCTTTGACTGCATTAGCCTTATTTGCTGCTTTTGTAGGAATAGCAGGAATTGACGGTATTGATATTTACAGAGCAGATGTTCTGGCAGGATTGTTTGTAGGTGGGATGATTCCGTTTATCTTCTCCTCGTTAGCCATTACCGCAGTAGGACAGGCAGCCATGGCAATGGTAGAAGAAGTTAGAAGACAGTTCCGTGAAATTCCGGGAATTCTGGAAGGAAAAGCGCAGCCGGAATATGAAAAATGTGTAGCCATTTCTACAGATGCATCCATCAGAAAAATGATGCTTCCTGGTGCTATCGCCATTGTTTCCCCTTTGTTAATCGGATTTATTTTCGGTCCTGAAGTATTGGGCGGATTTCTGGCTGGTGCTACCGTATGTGGTGTCTTAATGGGAATGTTTCAGAACAACGCAGGAGGTGCCTGGGACAATGCAAAGAAATCATTCGAAAAAGGAGTTGATATCAATGGACAGACGTATTACAAAGGTTCAGAACCTCATAAAGCATCTGTAACAGGAGACACCGTGGGAGATCCGTTTAAAGATACATCAGGACCATCTATGAATATCCTGATCAAATTAATGTCGATTGTTTCTTTGGTGATTGCACCTACATTGGCTGTTTTTCATAAATATAAAATTTAATCCAACAGAAAAGCAAAAATTGAAAGTCTTACAGGAATTTCCAGTTCTGCACCCACTGTAAATGGAGATTCTAAAATAATTACGGTCATTCCGGGAGAAATTAAAGGACATCTTAATGAAAACGGAGACTTTGTGTATGAAACAGGAAATATTCAGAAAATAAAACTGGACGGAGGAAAAACGATTGCCATTGGTGACGGAAGCCAGCTTTACCAACTTTATAATGTGGTAAAACAAAAAGATAAATCTGCATTAGATCCAAATAAATGGTATACTATTGAAAACCTTTATTTTGAAACAGGCTCAAGTGATCTGAAAGCAGAATCCGCACTTCAATTGATTACTTTGTCAGAAATTTTAAATGCTTATCCAGATCTGAAAATAAAACTGGGTGGATATACAGATAACAGCGGTAATGAAGATAGTAACCTTAAGTTATCCAATCTGAGAGCACAGACTGCCAAACTTAAATTGCTTGAGCTAGGTATTTCAGCGGACAGAATAGAAGCAGAAGGCTATGGATCTCAACATCCGGTATGCGAAGCTAATGATACTGATGAATGCAAAGCAAAAAACAGAAGAATTGATGTAAGAGTATTGGCTCTTTAAAATCAATATAAAAATAGTAGAAAAGCATCGCCAAGGCGGTGCTTTTTTTATCATAATTAACCCAGGAAAAGAAACACAGCATAAGCAATCAAAGTTCCAAAATCATCTGTGAAAATCTGCGCGATCTGTGGGAAACATCAAAGATTCCTTTTCAAATACTCCATTGCCCGAATAATCAGTTCATCCTTTTTAGCAAAACTAAACCTGATATAATCTGAATTCTGTCTTGAATTATAAAAAGCAGAAAGAGGAAGGCAGGAAACCTTCTTCTCAATGGTAAGCCACTTCGAAAATTCCACATCCGTCATGCTTTTAGATATACTCCTGAAATTGACAACCTGAAAAACACTTCCTTCCGCTTGTTGTTCGATCTGAAATGGTGTTTCTTTAATCATTTCATTAAAAATATCTCTTTTCTTCTGCATGAGTTTTCTATTAATATCCGGATCAAATACGTCGAGATATTTTGCAATAGCATATTGTGCAGGAGCATTCGCGCTGTAAGAAATATATTGCTGATGGCATTGGAATCTTGTTGTTAAAGGTTCTGAAGCGAGCATATAACTCACTTTCCATCCCGAAGTATGAAACATTTTACCAAAAGAAAAAATACAGAAAGTCTTTTTCCTGAGTTCAGGATGGATGAAAGAACTGTAATGCTCGGTTTCATCATAGCAGTACGTATCATATATTTCTTCGGAAATTAAATAGATATCACGGTCTTTAATCAGTTCATACAGCTGTTTCCAGTCTTCTTTTTTCCATACTTTTCCGGTGGGATTCTGGGGAGAGTTGACAATGACTGCTTTTGTCTTTTCAGTAATACAATTGTCAAACAGATCCCAATTGATTGTAAAATCACCATCAAGATCATAATAAACAGGAATTCCTCCATTCATAACGACAGCAGGCCCATAAGTGTAGTATGAAGGTTGAATAATAATGACTTCATCCCCTTGATTCATAATTGATTTAAGTGCAGTATATAAAGCAAAGGTTGCACAGGGGATAATCGTGATTTCCTTTGTGGTAACCGTTATTTGATGAGCTCGTTTTGCATTGAAACGGATAATACTTTCAATTAACAAAGGATTTCCGGCAAGAGGTTCATAGTGATGAGTATTCTTTTCTACAGCTTCTTTTAAAAATACTTTCAGGCGTTCATCAATATCAAAATCGGGAAGTCCCAGAGAAAGATCAAAGCTTCCGTATCTCGTTGCCAGATCGGACATTTCCGTAAAAAAAGAATAATGAGTAAATCCGTAAATTTTATCCACCTATTTTGTATTTTAATCAAATATAATAAAATTTTAATATCAAAATTATAATTAAAATCTATGTGTTGGTAGATTTGTAATGAATTGCATATTATTTTGTCCTGTTGATTATTAATGCCGGGATTCAATAAAAATTATTATTTTTAAGAAATTTATCTTTTATGAGAAAAATACTTATTCCGTTATTGGCAATGGCTGTAGTAACCAGTTGTGGAACGGCAAAAATATCTCACGGGAATGCTTCACATCCTGTTTCAACAAAACATAACAAAGCATTTAACAATGCCTATAAAGAGATTAATGCAGAGGATTTAAAGAAAAACCTGTATGTTATTGCGGCAGACGATATGGAAGGGCGTGACACCGGAAGCAAAGGACAGAAAAAGGCGGGTGAGTATATGATTAATTACTATAAGAATTTAGGTATTTCAGCTCCTAAAGCATTAGGCTCTTATTATCAGAAAGTACCGTCTGAATTCATGAAGAAAAGAGGAGGAGGCAACCTTCCGGATTCTGAAAATATTTTAGCTTTTATTGAAGGCAGCGAAAAACCGGACGAGATTGTAGTGGTTTCTGCACATTATGACCACGTAGGAACAAAAAATGGGGTAGTGTACAACGGAGCAGATGATGACGGTAGCGGAACTGTAGCTGTAATGGAAATTGCCAAAGCATTCCAGCAGGCTAAAAAAGCCGGTAAAGGACCTAAAAGATCAATTCTGTTCCTTCATGTTACAGGAGAAGAACACGGACTGTTTGGCTCAGAATATTATTCAGAGAATCCTGTTTTCCCGTTAGCCAATACGGTTGTTGATCTTAATATTGATATGATTGGACGTGATGATCCTGCCAACAGAGGAAAGCAATACGTTTATGTAATTGGTTCTGAGATGTTAAGTTCTCAGCTTAAAGTAATTAACGAAGCGGCTAACAAAAGAACCAACAATCTGGAACTTAATTATAAATATGATGATCTGAATGATCCTGAACAATTGTATTACCGTTCAGACCACTATAATTTTGCTAAGCATAATATCCCTGTGGCATTTTTCTTTGACGGTATTCATGAAGACTATCACAAACCAGGAGATGATCCTGAAAAAATTGATTATCAGTTGTTGGAGAAAAGAACTCAGCTTATTTTTACCACAGCCTGGGATATTGCCAACAGAGAAGAAAGAATTGTTGTTGACAGAAAATAGTCACCAGTTTTATTTTGATTGATTTTCACCCTTCTCAAGGTTTTAACCCTAGACAAGGGTGAAAAAAATACTTCCATGTGCTTGCCAACAAAACCATAACTATGAAAACCATAATCCGAGAAGCAAAACCAGAAGACATTCCACAAATGCAGATTGTAAGAAATTCAGTGAAAGAAAACACACTTTCGGATCCCGGATTGGTTACTGATAAAGACTGTGAGGAATTTCTTTTCAATAGAGGAAAAGGCTG
>CBFQYI010000323.1:0-5460 GCA_965720825.1 uncultured Chryseobacterium sp.
AAAACCGCTTTAAACATTTGTTTAAAGCGGTTTTTTTATGCTTATACTTTTCTTTTCAATTCAATTTTTTTGTTACTGTTTCTTACCCTATACTTACAGCATCTCCGTAGATATCTCAGCTTCAATGAGTTGAGTAGGATTATTTCCAGAAGAATAATTAAAAAGATGTAAATGAAAGGTAATATGATTTAGGAAAATATTCATATATGTAAAATATGTTGCCTATTTGATTTATTTAATAGTTTTTTTCTGAAAAATATCTTTACTTTAGCATTCAATGAAATACTTTAAATACTTATTTCAATTTTTATTTGCAGCTGGGCTTTTTTTCTCATCTGTATTGTTGTTTTCCCAAAATCCTAAATATAAACAATACGATTCAATTCTTTTGAATACCCCTAAAGAAATGGGGAAAAAGAATATTCCCAGAGAAAAAATTATTCTTTGGAATAAGGAGATGTTGGAAAAAATGGAAAAAGAAAATTATGTGAGAGGAATTATTTGGGCTCATATTAATATTGCCAATCAATACTGGAATTTAGGAAATGGAGAAGAAAGTATAAAAAATCTAAATATAGCAGAGAGCCTGTTGCATGAAAACGCAGGTGATATCGATTTTTTTACAATTGCCAAGCTCTATCAGGAATATTCACAGGCTTATTATATCATGAAACTATACGATACAGGTCTCAAGTATAATTCTAAAGGAGGGTATTATGGAAATAAAATTGAGGATAAGGATAGAAAGGGTAAATTTTTATCTTACGTGTATACTACAAGAGCAAATTTTCTTTATGAAAAAAAAGATCTGGATTCTGCTCTCTATTATTTAAAGCAATCCTCTCTATTATATGAAAGCCTAAGCACTACCTCTCAGATTGCTAATCATTATATCGAATATCAACCCAGCCAAAATTCTGCTAAAACCTATCTGGATCAGGGAATGGATATAATAAGCAAAAAGAAACATGAACCCAATAGTTATCAGATATCGGTTTTTTATTACTACTATGCACAATATTTTATTAAAGAAAAAAATTATGAAAAAGCAGTCGTATATTTGGATAAGGCTCTTGAATACAATAAAAAATTTAAAAATATTGAGCACTCTAAAAATATATACAAGCTTTTAATATCATGCTATAAAAACTCTGGTAATGTAGAAAAGGAAAAAGAATATCTGGAGTATTATATAAAATTAAAAGACAGTTTGGAAAACTCACAAGCCAAAGGGGCGGAGCTATCTATAAAAGCAATAGAAAAAGAAAAAACAGAAGAAAATAAAGCTCACAAAAAAATGATATTCATTTATAGCAGCATTGTTGTTTCTTTGAGTTTACTATTACTGGTCTATTTATATTATCAGAATAATAAAAAAAAGAAAGTGATCTTAGAAAGCAAAGAAATCATTTCCAGAAAAGAAGATGAAACTAAAGCATTGGAGAGAAGAATTTCTGGAGTACATGAAGACTTAATTCAATTGGCTAAAAATAATGATATTAGCTTTTTGGAAAAGTTTCATGAAGTGTATCCTAATGTTCATCAGAAACTTTTGAAAATTAATCCGGATTTAACCAAAGACAACCTTGTATTCTGTGCTTTAATAGGGCTGGGATTCTCTTCCAAGGATATTGCTGAGTTTACTTTTATGCAGCACAGATCCGTACAGATAAAGAAAGGCAGATTGAGAAAAAAACTCAACCTCGGATCAGATGTAGACCTTTATCAATTTCTTAAATCTCTTATAGACAATTAATGAAATTATATTTGTTTTTAATCATATTGTATTTGCTTTTGCCCTTTTAAAGGGGATCTGATATAAATGTATTCCAAAAGTAAAATCCAATGCCCTCTTATATAAAGGTATTGACCTATCCCTTTTATTAAGTAATCATAGCTTCTACAGGCTCAGCCTGACAACGCTTAAAAATTTCGCTTGATATTCGGGTTGTCACCCTGAGCCTGTCGAAGGGTTATCAGTAAGAAAACCTTTGTTAATCATTAATCCCGGCTATTTAGTACAGGAATAATAAAGTTTAAATACTATATTTATTGAATCGATCAAATAAAAAGGCCTCTTGAAGTTTCCTTCAAAAGACCTTTATAGTAATTATTAATCTTTTTTGTTTTTAGTTATCTTTAGCAAAAGCTGTAGCAGATATTGAACCTACACCCCAGTTAAAGTTAGCTCCTGAAGCGGACCACATATTAAACCTGATGGGGTGATTTGTACTTTCAGCATATCCATTTAAAGTATAGGTAATTACAACAGGGGAAGCGCTGGTGTTATTAAAGAACTCCGAATATTTTCCAACAGTGGAAACCATCTGAGAACCATTATCTCCTTCAGGAATAGTATATTTTCTGGAACCTGCGGGTGCCTCTACACCATTTCTGAGAAAACGAATACCATAATATCCCAGTTCAGACCCAACCGTATTTGTACTGCCGACCGGAACATTATAATCTACAACAATGTTAGCGGTGCTATTAGCAGGAACCGTAACAGCAACTGATAATCCCAGATTTAAATTATTAACAATAACACCATTTCCTGTTGCTGTCTGGTCTACCGGAAACGTTGCAGTACCGGTAAAAACGCCTAGAAGTTGAAAATCAGTTGTTTGAGGAGCTAGTTTATTCCACTTTGGCGCTCCGGAAGTTCCTGAATTATAATAAAGTCCATCTCCATAAGGTGTTAATGCTGTATTGGAATTGTAGACTATCAGCCCGTTTGCTGGTGAAGGAACAGTAGATCCATCTGTCATGGATGTTAATGATACTCTGGGTGGTAAAAAACCTCTGTTGGTCGCAGTAAGATCAAGCAAAGCCGAGTTGTCCGGAGCATTGGTACCCACCCCAACATTTCCTCCCACAGGGTTTAATACCAAAGGAAGTGGTGCGGAAGAAGTTTTGTTGTGGCTGGAAATATAAGATCCAAAAGGAGAGTTGGTATAGGTCCCGAAATCCAAAGCATGGCTGGTATTCCCGTCAACTCTGAATATTGCATTGGTATTGGCTGTGCCTAGTGCGGAAGGCTGTGCATTGGTTCCGGCTACCACCAGCTTATTGGTAGGGGTAGTGGTTCCAATTCCAACACGATCATTGGCGGCATCTACTGATAAGGTACTTCCATCTACAGAAAATGCATTAGCCTGTGTTCCTGTAAATGCTAAGGTATTAGCTCCCTGTGTTACCGTTCTGTTTCCGGTAAGCGTACCGTCTGCGGTATAGATATTAACCGGAGTAGCTCCTACAGATCCGCCATCTGTAGATCTCCAGCCAGAATTACTGTACACATATTCCAAAGCTTTACCATTGGGAATGGTAACCCCACCCAATGAGGCACCAAAACCTCCTGTTGTGTTGTTATAGACAATAATTCGCTGACCTGCATTGGGAGCAGCAGGTGCTGTAATAGTAACTGTTGCAGCAGCAGCACCGGTAAGTTGTACCTGACTGACATTAGCAGGAATAGTAACGGCATTCCCCGCAACAGTTAAAGCAGTTTCACGGTTGGTAATCGCTCCGTTCACATCCAGTGTTGTTCCGGGAGAAGCTGTAGCAACTCCTACATTTCCTCCCACCGGGTTTAATACTAAAGGAAGACCTGTGGCTGCCGTTTTGTTCTGACTGGAAATATAAGATCCAAAAGGAGAATTTGTAAAGGTTCCGAAGTCCAGGGCATGACTGGTATTTCCATCAATTCTAAGTGTAGCATTGGTATTGGCTGTACCCAATGCTGAAGGCTGGGCATTAATGCCTGTTACCACCAGTTTATTGGTAGGTGATACTGTGCCTATCCCAACATTACCATTGGGTGTCACGACAAAGTCGTCAGTAGCCTGAGCTGTGCTAGGTACTCCTGTTGTCGGATTATTTTTTAACCCGTCAATATTAAATATTCCCTGAGGATTAGTGGTATTAATCCCCACCTGTGATTTTGCCACCAGAGAAAAAGTGGTTAGCAAGCCTGCTAGTAATAAATTTTTTTTCATAATAATATAAGAAATTAAGATTAAAATAAATTAATATCTCCTTTTATCAAGGGTTCTGTCATAACAACAGAGTATCCTTACGTTTTTATTGTTTATATGGGTTCATGGAGCAATAGTTATTTCTAAAAAAATCTATAGTAAATCTGTAAGATTAGATTGCAGCTGATATTTAATATGTAATATAATTTGTTATGACTAAGTGAGATTATAGAAAACAGAGGTTGAATAAATTAATTCTTTATTGCTGTTGATCATTTCAATCATTAAAAGCACAAGAAAAAGCTTGAGTATTATTTTTAATGGTATTAATTTTATCTCAAACAAAAATAAAATTTATTACAATTGCTGGTATATTTATACATATAGCATACATATAGCATACATACAGCATACATACAACATATAAGTATTTTATACTTTATTTTTTCATTATTATGTGAAATAATTAATTTGTTACGCTTTTTTTGTTTTCGTATTTACATCCTAAAAAGCTGGGTTTTTAGAATTCTTATTCAATGTTTTTTTAGATAGATTAAAAAAAATACCCTCCAAAAATAGGTTGAAGGGTATTTAATTTGGATATGTTCCAATTGACTTATTGATTTGTTACGACTAAGGAACAGGGGATGCTGTTGCTGCTCCGGTACTGCCGCCTCCAAGATTATAAGCACCATTACTTAGAGTAGTCATTTGTTCGTTGGAAATGATCAGCAATCTGATCCCCCACACGAATGGAGTTATTGATGAAGATGCATTAGGAACATCAGCATAAATCCTCCAGGTTCCGTTCTGCTGAAAGGTATAGATATCCGGTGTCTCAAAATCAAAACTGGTAGAACCATTAGTTTTAAAGCCGGCATTGACGTTGCTATGATTATTGGTGTCAAATCCCACCACAATAGCAGTATAATTACTTGTTGGTATTTTTGTATCGAAATTAGAGATAAAATCACTGTTTGGGTTTGTAAAGGTATAGTATTTAAAATACATTTTTGAAACAGGTCCTATTTTACCCCAGTCCGGTGCTGCGGATGTTCCTCCGTTATAATAAATTCCTTCTCCCTGAGGGGACATTGCTGTATTGTTATTATATACCATAAGTCCGGTGGCTGGGGAAGGAACAGTACTGGCATCCGATGTGGATGACAGGGATACTCTAGGCAGTAAAAGACCTTTATCGCTGGCATTGAGATCCAGCAAAGCAGAGCTGTCCGGTACGCTTGTTCCTACTCCTACATTCCCGGCAGGAGTAATGACCACTTTTGCACTGTTATTGGCCATCAGATTCAGATTGTTTGAAGTAGTGGTCCCTACGTAACCTGATCCTCCTCCGATATACGTTTTTAAATTAACTGTACCATTGGTATGATTCAATCCAAAGCTATTATCTCCTGTACTGATGGTAAGCTTAGTGTCGGGTGTTACGGTGCCTATCCCTACATCTCCTGCTGAAGTAATAGAC
>CBFQYI010000324.1:0-5454 GCA_965720825.1 uncultured Chryseobacterium sp.
AGGAAACTTTCTTTGTGATGAAATAAACACCATTTTGCCATAATAGATCCTCCTCTGGATACAATTCCAGTGACTCTTTTCGCTGTTAAATGAATGTATCTCAACAAAACTCCGGCATGAATAGTGAAATAGGAAACTCCCTGTTCTGCCTGTTCAATCAAAGTATCTCTGAAAATTTCCCACGTCAGATCTTCAGGAACTCCTTTTACTTTTTCCAATGCCTGATAGATCGGAACAGTACCAATCGGAACCGGACTGTTTCTAATGATCCATTCTCTTGTTTCGTGAATATTTTTCCCTGTGGAAAGATCCATAATGGTATCACCTCCCCATCGGCAAGCCCATACTGCTTTTTCTACTTCTTCTTCAATACTTGATGAAACAGCACTGTTTCCAATATTAGCATTGATTTTCACCAGGAAATTTCTTCCGATGATCATCGGTTCACTTTCCGGGTGGTTGATATTATTGGGAATGATGGCTCTTCCGGCAGCAATTTCGTCTCTTACAAATTCCGGAGTGATCTTACTTTTGGGAGTATTGGCACCAAAACTATGTCCCGGATGTTGAAAAGCCATTTCTTTAGACACAGAATCAAGTTGTTCAATTCTTTGATTTTCTCTGATCGCCACATATTCCATTTCCGGAGTAATGATTCCCTGTTTGGCATAGTAAAGCTGGGTAACTTCTTTTCCTTCCTGTGCTACTTTAGGTTTATGATCATAAGAGAATCTCAGTTCATCAAGACGTGGGTCTGCTAAACGGGCTTTTCCGTATTCAGAAGTAATTCCGTCAAGGATATTCACATCATTTCTATCCAGAATCCATTGTTCTCTGATTCTTGGAAGCCCTTTCTGAATATCAATAACTGCATTTTCATCGGTATAAGGACCTGAAGTGTCATAAATCGTTACCGGAGCATTATGTTCAAAGCCACCATTGGTCAATTTTGTGGGGCTAAGCTGTATTTCACGCATTGCTACATTGATAGGGTGTAATGTTCCTTCAACATAGATTTTCTTTGAGTTCGGAAATGGCGAACATGTAATGGAGTGAGCCATAAGTATTGGTATTAAATATGAGAATTAACCGCCTTGAGTGGCAGTGATGATTAAAACTGAATCGTTGTTGTTAAGGATGGTTTCCGCCCAGACAGACAGGGGAATAATGCGATTGTTGAGAGCAACAGCAATACCTTTCTTTTTTCCAGGTAGCTCAATAGCCAGTAATGCTTCCAGATTTTCAGGAAGTACATCAAATGTTTTTCGGGTGTGGTTGATTATAAGTTCCATTCCTAATATTTTACATATACTTTAGGAATGGCCATTATTGTACAATAGAATGTACAGCAAAAGTCATCTACTTTTCCCTACGCTGGTATAATCCAGATCAGGTTCAAAGGGTAAAGTCTCAGTCTGTTGGTAACAGACACCCCTAAAGTTGGGAACGAAGTTAGACATTTTTTCAGAATGGGCAAAATCTTAAATAACTTTAAAGAAAAAAGACCATCTCAATTTTGAGACAGTCTTCATTTTTATTTTAAATAGTTCTTTAGTAAAAAAGCTTCAAGCTTCCATCAGAATTATATTGATTACTCCAGTTTGATTGGCTCAGAAAAAATTCGGAGCTATAAGGTTTAAACTCTTTTGAAATTTTTCTCTGAGGATTATTTTTTGATAATGAAAAGTAGAAATACTCTTCAAAAATACCCAAATTTTTAAAGGGATTTTGTACAGAATCAAAGTTATCAAATGTAATTTCATTCGTAATGTAAGCATCAATATTATTATGCTTTTCGGTTTTAGTTGCCTTTTCTAAATTTCCTGAGTTATTATAAACAAACTTTTCTACGTAGGTTAAAATATAATCTTGTGGGTCAGTTGGATCGTATGGAACATTAGGATATTGAGTTAAAATCTCAATTAACTTTCCTGAAGCATCATAAGTATAGGTGAGATACTTATCCATATATGAATTATTAACCTGTGGAATAACTACTTTAATAACTCTACCTTGATTATCAAATTCAAACCTTCTTTCCTTCAACTGAACATTGAAACCAGGGTCAGAGCTGTAATCTTTCATAACTGCCGTATTTCCTGTATAGGTTACCGCTGTATAAACAGATTTTGAATAAGCATAAGGAAACCCGGTACTTCCGGAAAGTTCCAGCTTCCCTCCTATTTTTTTTATAATTCTTCCCTGAGCATCATATTCGAACATATAATTTTGCTCCGATCCATTAAAGACAGGTGACAAAACAGGATAATTCCACGATATTTTACTTGTATTTTCAGTAATCGTCTGTTGTGAATGATCAAGTGGCAATTCGTCATTGTCTGAACAAGATGCCATAGCCAGCAACGTGGCTAATAAAAGTGATTTGAATTTCATGGTATAGTTTTTATGGTATAGTTTTTTATGATATGCTTATTCTTCACAAGCCCTCCAGATCGCATCATTCTGCGGAACAGGAGCTATGATTTCAATGTTTTCTTTGGTAACCGGATGAATAAATTCCAGTTTCCTTGCATGAAGATTGATTCCTCCATCAGGATTGGAACGTGGTGCTCCATATTTCAGGTCACCCTTAATCGGAACTCCCGTTTTAGATAGTTGTGCTCTGATCTGGTGATGTCTTCCGGTTTCAAGGTCAATTTCCAACAACAAATAATTGTCTAATGTTTTGATCACATTATAAGTCAGAATTGCTTCTTTGGCTCCTTCCGTAGCTTTTGGAAAGACAATGGCTTTATTATTCTTTTCATTTTTCTTTAAATAATGCACCAGTCTCTGGCTTTGCGGGATCATTTCTTTCCCAACAACTGCCCAATATGTTTTTTTGACTTCACGGTTTTTCACCATCTGTGTCAAACGGGAAAGCGCTTTGGAAGTCTTTGCATAGATTACAAGCCCGGATGTGGGGCGGTCTATACGATGAACCAAGCCGAGAAAAACATTTCCCGGCTTAGCATCTCTTATTTTTATAAAGTTCTTGATGGATTCTAATAGTGATTCATCTCCGGTTTTATCACCCTGTACAAGCTGACCCACCTTTTTATTAATCACCAGAAGATGGTTGTCTTCATATATAATCTGCTCCTTCATATTTCTTTCTTCTATCTTCTTCTATTGGATAAAGACAGGATAATTCCTGCCAGAAGACCTACCGTTTTAACAGCTGAAAGTTTTGAGCCTTCCGGAATAAATGCTCCGAATACACAAATAGCAGCTGCAGCATACATAGCATACACAAAGTTTTTATTCGTAAGTAGTGGAGCCTGAATAAAGAAACTCGCTCCTATCAGCACATAAAAAACTTTTCTAGAAAGCAAATGATTAATTTCCGGAGAGAACAGATTAAACCATCCCACAGCAAGACAAATCAATGCTGCGATAGATAATATTCCCTGGATAGATTGTTGATTCTGCATAGATTAGTAGCTTTCGTTTTCGTTGGGAAACTCAACATCTTTTACATCTTTTACATATTGAGCAACAGCTCCTGTAATTTCTGTGTAAAGGTCAAGGTATCTTCTTAAGAATTTCGGACTGAAACCTTTGTTCATTCCTACCATATCATGATACACCAAAACCTGTCCGTCACAATGTGCTCCGGCACCGATTCCGATGGTAGGAATAGAAATACTCTCGGTAACTTTCTTCGCTAGATCCGCAGGAATTTTTTCCAATACGATGGAGAAACATCCTAGTTCTTCCAGAAGTTGTGCATCCGCAATTAATTTTTCAGCTTCAGCTTCTTCTTTAGCTCTTACTTTATACGTTCCGAATTTATAGATAGACTGTGGTGTTAAACCCAAATGTCCCATTACCGGAATTCCGGCATTGATAATCTTTTTGATAGACTTTGAAATTTCTTTTCCACCTTCAATTTTCACAGCATGTGCGCCACCTTCCTTCATCATTCTTACCGCAGATTCCAATGCTTTTTCAGGATTACTCTGATAAGTTCCGAAAGGTAAATCTGCTACCACCAAAGCTCTGTCGGTTCCTCTTACCACACTTTGAGCATGATAGATCATTTGATCCAGCGTAATAGGCAATGTAGTTTCAAAACCAGCCATTACATTCGCTGCAGAGTCTCCAATCAAAATAGCATCTACTCCTCCTGCGTCTACCATTTTTGCTGTGGTAAAATCATAGGCTGTAAGCATTGTTATTTTCTCCTTGTCGAATTTCATTTTACGCAAGGTTTCAGTTGTAACTTTTTTAATTTCAGAGTGAACAGACATAATTTATCTATTTTTAAAAGTTAAAAAGTCGGCCTTGAGCCGACTTAAGTTTTTGTATGATTTATAAAACTACGTGACCGAGTTTCATGAGTTTGTCGTGATTTAAGATCTTGATATTTCTTCCGTCTACTTCAATCAGACTATCCTGTTTGAATTCCGAGATCAAACGGATGGCACTTTCTGTAGCGGTACCGATAATATTGGCAATTTCTTCTCTCGTTAATGAGATTTTGATAAAGCCTTCAGGATCTACGCCTAATTTCTGTTCCAGTAGCAAAAGAATTTCTGCCAGTCTTTCTCTTACCGTTTTTTGTGCAAGGAAAGTAATGGTATTGGAAGATTCTCCTAATTCGTATGAGATTTTCTGAAGCATTACGAAAGACAGTTGTGGATCCACCTCAAGAAGATACATAAAGATATCTGCAGGTAAGAACACGCATTCAATATCTGTCATTGCTTCTGCTTTGGCCTGGAAATTTTCCCCGCAAAGCAAAGAACGATAGCCGATGATATCTCCTTCTTTGATAAATCTTAAAATCTGATCTTTACCGAACGCTCCTGATTTCGAAAGTTTGGCAGCACCTTTTTCCAGGACAAACACTCCTTTTGGAGTTTCGCCATCCTCGAAAATGGTATCATGTTTCTGAAAACTCAGTTTCTTTTTGCCATTAATATATTTTTCAAAATCTGCGCTAGAAAGTCTTTCTTTAAATGATTTATCATTAAAAACTCTGGCGAACCTCTCTTCAATTGCTATCTGTTGTTCCTGCGGCATTTTATATGATATTTATCACAAAAATAGAACTTTTTAACGCGATAAACAAAAAAATTTGTTATAATTTTGTAGTTCAATATTTTATGGGGTGAGCGAGAACTGTTTTCATTGTGGTCAAGGGATAGAAAAAGAGAGAATTTTATTTGATGAAAAGACTTTCTGTTGTAACGGATGTAAGTCTGTTTACGAGATTCTAAATTTAAATCATTTAGGCAATTTCTATGAGCTTAATAAAGGAGCGGGAATTCGTCCAAATGATGAAAATTCTTCACAATTTGACTACTTAGACACCCCGGAAATCTTTGAAAAAGTTACAGATTTCTCTGAAGGAAACACCAGTCTCGTTACATTCAAAATCCCTGTAATCCATTGTTCTTCGTGTATCTGGCTATTGGAAAGCCTTCACACATTAAACAAGCACATTAA
>CBFQYI010000325.1:0-5443 GCA_965720825.1 uncultured Chryseobacterium sp.
CAAAGGGAGCAACATTTTCTGGATTTTTCATGATTAAAAACATTTGGTATGGTTCCTACTCTTTTCTTGGCTTTTCGGATGCTGCCGTTGTTCAGGGTTTTGAAGCTTCTTTTGAACATACCAAAGTAACGAAGAAAAAAAGGCAGATTTCAGGGTATAAATTTCCGATTTTGAAGCCGAGTATTTGTACTGTAGACATAGGCATTTGTACGTATAAAAACAGCGCATTACTTTAACCATAAACATCTGTGAAAACCTGTATCATCCGTGGGAAAATATCAACCACAAAAGTCACAAAAGTTTTTAAAATGCTTGAGAATAAACAGCGCATTACTTTAAACATAAACATCTGTGAAAATCTGTGTCATCTGTGGGAAAATAAATCTTCTATAATTTAATTTTTAAAGGTCAGACCGTTATGTAAATAGCTTAAATAAATTCTATATTTGAAAATCAACCAACACCTATCTCATACCATGAAAGATATTCAATATGACATACAACTCAGGCCGACCGTAGTGGAAGATTTAGAAACTCTTTTTCAGTTTCAGCTTGATGATGAAGCCAATCATCTTGCAGCATTTACATCAAAAGATTCCACGAATAAAGAAGCTTACATCGCTAAGTTCACCAAATTACTGGCCGATTCCATAATCAACAACCAAACGATCATTGTTGGTACAGTGATCGTTGGAAGTATTGCCAAGTTTATCATGGAAGGTGATGCAGAAATCACCTATTGGATTGATAGAAATTTCTGGGGGAAAGGTATTGCCACAACCGCTTTAAAAGATTTTCTCGTCCTGGAAACCACAAGACCTATTTTTGGACGGGTTGCCTTTGATAATCTTGGTTCACAAAAAGTGCTGGAAAAATGTGGCTTTGCAAAAATCGGTACCGATACAGGGTTTGCCAATGCCAGATAGAAAGAGATTGAGGAGTTTATTTACAGACTTGACTAACTATTGGCTCATTAACCAAAAAAATGTTCATTCATCTCATTAATTACCGTTTCTATTCCTTCTTTTCTCAACCATTCATATTCAGAGGTTGCCAGTTCGCCAGCAATATAATGAAGCTGCTCTCTGTTGTCGGTAGCGGCTTCATATACAATATCAGCAATGGTTTCAGGAGTATCACGTTTTGCAGATGAATCGGCTCTCATGGCTGTTATATATTCATTGAAAATATGCTGGTAATCCGGATGCAAAACCATTTGTGCATTGCTCCCGAAATTGGTCTGCATGTAAGCAGGAACTACTGTTTTAATCTTAATCCCCCACTCTTTCAGTTCGTAGCTCATTCCTTCTGACCACTTTTCCAGTGCTGATTTTGTGGCAGCATATACGGAAACAAACGGGTAAGGAATATTGGCAGTAGATGATGTTACCGTAATAATTGTTCCATTTTTTCTGGCTCTTAAATAAGGAAGAAATGCCTTTGTCACCAGTAGTGTTCCTAAAAAATTGGTATTGATCTGATGGGCAAGCTGCTCATCCGCAATTCCTTCAAAGGGTCCCATAAGTCCGTAGGCGGCATTATTCAGGACTACATCCACGGGACTTATTTTTTCTGCTTCTGAAGCAATTCCGGAAATCTGTTTTGGATCACTGATATCTAATTTCAGGAGATGAATGTTGGGCCATTCTGTAAGTTCAGTTTCTTTTTCGGGATGCCTCATCGTCGCAATTACAGTCCAGCCTTTTGATGCAAATAGTTTGGCAGTGGCTTTTCCTAGTCCTGATGAAGCGCCGGTAATGAAAATTGTTGGGTTCATTTTTATTCTTTTATATTGATATTGCAAAGTTGCAACGATAAAAAAAGAACCTGTTTACCATTTGGTAAAAAGCATATTACCGGATATTTTTCCTGATTCTGCTTAATGACTGCTGGGTAATTCCCAGATAAGAAGCGATATAAGACAAAGGAATACGATTGACCAATGTGGGATATTTTTCCATAAATTCCAGATAACGCGTGGTAGCATCCTGAGAGACTAGCGGGCTTACTCTTTCCAGCTTTTGGGCAAGGGCTTTATTGGTCACTTTTTGAATAATATTTTCCCAGTCGATAATGGTATCTGAAATTTCTTTCCAATCCTGATTAGAAAACACAAGCAATTTACAATCCGTAGCTGCCTGAATATATTCTGTAGAAGGCACATTTTTCAGATTGAAGAGTAAATGTTTTTCTTCAATAAAGATCTTGGTTATTTCTTCCCCTTTGTTGTTATAATAGCAGATACGAATGATCCCGTCAAGAATAAAACCTACCTGCCTGACGACTTTTCCTGCTTCTGCAAAATACTCATCCTTGCTCAGCTCAATCTCTTTTGCTTTGCTTGTGATGAGGTCTATTTGCTGCTGGTTCAAATGACCAAACTGCAGGATATATTCTATAAAATCTTTCATGATAACAAAGTTAGCCATTATCATCTGGGCGTATTTACCATTTGGTAAAAAATGACACTATTAAAATGACTGCAGCGCTATTCTTTAAAATCTGTGGATGTGGAAAGTTCCTTCCAATATTGTATCTGTTCAGCCAGTTCTGCAATTTTGTTTTCGGCTCTCTGGATGGCATCACTTCCCATGAATAGCAATACCGGAGGATTTTCATGATCTGCCAGTTTGATAAAAACATCGGCTGCCTTCTCAGGGTTTCCTAATTGTTTACCATCTATTTCATTCATTTTTTGATGAGCCGCTCTCAGGAACTGATAATCATCGATCTTATTTTGACTGAAAGCAATAGAATCCGGCTTAGCAAAATGGGTACGGAACCACCCGGGCAAAACTGCTGTCACACGAATTCCCAATGGCTTCAAATCATTGGCCAGCGCTTCTGATAAACCTGTTATTGCAAATTTTGCAGAAGAATACATACTCCATCCCAGCCCGGGAGCAAAACCTGCAATGGATGAAATATTAATAATATGTCCGGAACGCTGATTTCTTAAATAAGGCAATGCCTGTTGAATAACTTTTACAACAGCGAAAAAATTAATCTGAAAATTTTCTTCAATTTCTGTACTGCTTACTTCTTCTATCGCTCCACCCAGCCCATAGCCGGCATTATTCACTATAACATCAAGTCCTCCAAACTGCTGTACTGTTTTCTCAACAGATTGTCTGATAGATTGTTCATTTTTTAAATCCACTTCCAGAGGAAGAAAATTTTCCGGATTCCCATCCAGCTTCTCCAATGCTTCAATGGTCCTTGAAGTAGCAGCCACTCTGTGCCCATTTTCTAAAAGTTTTTTAACCAATGAAAAACCTATTCCCTTAGATGCTCCGGTGATATACCAGATTTTTGTATGACTCATTAATTTTATTTTTCACAAAATTATCACATACACTCATCGGTATTTTGTCATATACAAACCAATAATTGTCAAATTCAAACCCTTCTTATACTTGTTGGACTGCTGTCTGTCTGCTTCTTAAAAAAGTTATTAAAATGGGATTGATCTTCAAAGCCCAATACATAGCTGATTTCTGAAATATTCCAGTCTGTATACTTTAAAAGAACCTTGGCTTCAGAGGTTAGCCTTTCAAATATATGCTCTGTAGTAGTGCGGCCTGTCTGTTTTTTTATGGCCCGGTTGAGATAATTGACATGAATATTCATCCTATCGGCAAAAGCTTTCGGAGAACGCAATTCGAAACGCTGGGTTGTTGATTCAAGAGGAAACTGCCTTTCCAGCAATTCCATAAATACAGTAGTGACTCTTAGCGATGCATTGGTATGTTCAGAGACTTTATTTACGGGCTGTAACTTCATCCCATAATAGATCAGTTCACTCACATAGTTTTTAATGAGTTCATATTTATAGACAAAGTCTGAATCAATTTCTTTGATGATCTTTTCAAATATGGTTTTGATTTCTGACGTTTCTTCTTCGTTTAAGCTGAAAACAGGATGTGTACCTGCCGCAAACAAAGGAAGTTCAAATAGATTCAAGCGAAAATTTCCTTTAAAAAACTCATCTTTAAAAACACAAAAACAACCATGAGTACCTGCCTCCAAAGATTCATAGGTATAAGGTACATGAGGATTAAAGAAAAGTAAAGTATTGCCTGTTACCGGAATACTCCGGTCTCCGTAATGAAATATATTGTCACCACTGAACAGCATAATTTTATAAAAATCTCTTCGGATAAAGGTGGGTGAGGAAGTATGGGAGCTTATTCTGTCTTCAATTCTAAAGACATTAAACTGGCCGTCATTTTTGGGAAAATCACTTGATAATGCTCCATATTTATTCCTGTAAAACTCATCAAGGGTCTCGGTAGTTTTTGCCATAGCCTTTGTTTTCCTGTTAAAATTTATACCTCTAAATGCATATCAATAAAACATTGTAATGCTGTTGACTGCGGTCCGTCTTTTCTAAAAACAAGAATGGTATTCATCGTTCCCAGCTGCTTATTCAGTCCATAGGTCTTAATTCCTCTTCCTGCATAATATTTAGTAACCACTTCTTCCGGCAATATGCTGACTCCCAACCCTGCTTCCACAAAGTTGATGACTCCTTCAATAGAATTCAGAACTGTACTTTTATAATTAAGAATTCCTTTATGGCTTAACCAGGATTCTAATCTTTCCCTGAAAATACAACCTTCATCAAATACCACTATTTTCAAGGGTTCTTTATCAATCAATGTCTGTAGATTCGGGCCTTTTGAAGAAGTAAGAATCACAAGCTGTTCTTCCTTAATGCAGATTTTTTCCAGTCCTTTGGCATTCACAGGAGCAGAAACAAAGGCAGCATCCAGGTTGTAATTCAAAACATCAGACAGCACTGAATCCCTGGTATCTGATTTGAACTCAAGTTCAATATCAGGATACTTTTCATCAAAAATATTGAGAATCTCCGGTACTTTTAAGGCCATGGTTGTTTCTATACAACCGATTTTCAGGCACCCTCTGATATTATCACCACTCCGGATATTATTTTTTGCTTCTTCCACCAAATGCTGAATCTGTTTTGAATACTGCATCAGAATAATCCCTTCAGAAGTAAGCTCTACCCTTCTGGATGTACGGGAAAAGAGCTTCGTATTAAATTCATCCTCAAGATTTTTTATTCTTGCTGTAACGTTTGACTGAACCGTAAACATCACAGAAGCTGCCTTTGTAAAACTTCCTGTTTCGGCAACAGCTTCAAATATTTTTAAATCATTAATGTTCATATCAATTAATCATTATTAGTGATTTAATTTATTACAATTAATCGTTTTTAATAATCAAATATCCGTATTAATTTTGGACTATCAAAAAAAATAAATGAAAATAATTTCAAGACAATTCATTGCAGGTCTATCAGTTGCCCTTTTCACAGGCACTATGGCAATGGCACAAACCAATCAAAAATTACATGTAAATAATCACATTATGGAAAATCACCCTGTTCACTACCGCAACATCAAAGTCAATGATTTAA
>CBFQYI010000326.1:0-5442 GCA_965720825.1 uncultured Chryseobacterium sp.
TGGTCGTCAGTGCATATTTATAAGCCTGAATACTGTCAGTTCCTTTCTGCTCTTCCGCTCCTCCTAATGTTTCCGTAAGCAATACCACTGTCTGAGATTTCAGCTGATTGGAAAGTTCAGTTCCTGGTCGCATATGATTGGCCAGCGTACAATGCGTTACCCAAAAAGAAGCGTAGGTGTGGTCTGTTTTTTCAACAGGTTCCATGATCACATAATTCAGTTCCTGTCTGATATTCCTTTTGGCATTGTTTACTTTCTGTACCATGGATTTCATTTTGTCAGACATTTCACTTAAAACTCCTTTTACATTATCTCTGTTCAAAAGGGAAAAAGCGGCAATTTCATCGCGGGTCAATTCAAGAACATTAGCAATCATATCGACTGCATTTCTGCTTGTGAAGCGTTCCATTCCTCCTTTTCTTACGGTATACAACCCTTTTTTAAGATCATCAGCAGGAGTGAAAGGAATTTCCGTATATTTTCTACCGTCACCATCCTGTACCTCATCTACATAAAGGAAATGCTCTCCTTCGTCTGTTACCAAAGGAATATTATTCCCCATAATATCCAGGCTGTACTCTGTTTTTTTCCAACCTCTGTTGTATACCGGGAAGGCATTCAGAACAAAGGAAAAATTATCAAGAATTTCTGCTGAGAACTGTGGCGGGAACTCAAAAGTAAGCCACAAATAACTTTTATTGTCCAGGAATTTTGAGATTTCTTCTTTTCCTGTCAGGAAATCAAGATTCTGCGGAAGCTGTCCCGGTTCTGAGAACAGACTTTGAGAGATTCCTGTGACTTCAATAAATTTATGGCGATAGATACTTTTAATATCTTCAATCACCTTATTTCTGATGGATTGCTCTTTGAACATCTGCTCATAACCATCATTCTGACTTTCCGTAAGGTAGCTTAATCCTTCTCTTACAAACAAAGGGTTACCATTACTTGATACAGAAATGTAAGGCAATAATTTGTATACGAAATCAAGGTGCTCAAAAGCCGGATTGGAGCAGAATATGCTCAGATATTTCGGGAAATTTTCACTTATATATTTGCTTACATCTACTCCAATTGTGATTTTTCTGTAATCTTCAGGTTTCCCCTGAAATCTTGCAATAGGAATTTTATTAAATCTGTCATCGATGCTGTAGCAGGTATTTCCTACAAACATGATGGAAGTGTGAACTTTATTGATTCTTACATTTCCTACCGGAGTAAAAGGAATGTTCAGCTGCTTGTCTGATTCTGATTTTACAGTGGAAGTCATCTGTTTACGGAAGAAAAATTCCGTATGTTCCAATAAAATTTCTGAAGACTCATAAGGTTGTGTAAAAGCTACAGAATGAGCCGGAATAGGATGGGTATAAATGGACGGGGTAAGGAGTTTTGCCAGTTTTTCCAATATACGGGCATTCACCGTCTGTATTTCATTATTCGCTTTGAAAACTTCTGTACTGAATGCATCTATCAACAGTTTTACAAAAGGATCTAAAGACTGCGGACTTCTCAATCCCCATACCTTTGTTGCATTCTGCAGCATTCTTGCTTTTACAGATTCTTTGGAATAAATATTCTGATCTAAATTCATAATTTTCTTTCGCTGTTAAAAATATTAATCAATAGACATCGGGCTTAGAAACAATTCTGTGGAAAAACTAAAACGTTCTCCTGTTTCCTCCATTTTTGCATTGATGGCAATTCTTACTTTCTTTTTAATTTCGGTGTGTTCTTTAGTATCGTAGCTGTGCTCTACAAACTGTATATGAGCATCAATCTGCGGGTTTACGATTCTTGGTTCATATTCATGAATCTGTCTCCTTAAGCTTTTGATAAAAACGCTTTCCCAGATGGCACTTGTAACTCCATTATCGAATTCAAGGTTCCAGACATCGTTTCCATAGTTTTCATCATATCTGTTCTCCCCTTTTTTGGTAGTGATCAGCAGCATAATATTGTGGGCAATACTTTCCCCCATATCGCAGGTATCGATACTTCCGCCTTCGGTCATTAAAGTAGACGGTACGAAAGGCATTCTGTAATTTGGTGTATCCATAGCTTATTGTTTTTACTTCATGGTCCTGTTTTAAAAACGAAATACCAAATTACACATTTTCGACAAATAATGATTACAATACTTTAAATATTATTCAAAAATAAAGGCCTTCAAACTGAATTGAAAGCCCTTTAATCTGTTGTATTTTTATGTTATTTAAGCATTTGCTTTTTTTCGGTTGATAAAATAATATACGGGAAGTCCCAGCAATACCAAAACAAAACCAGGCCATGTATACTGCTGTTTGTAAATAAGCAACAGGATACAGAAACAAGTTCCGATGATAAGATAAATAACAGGGGTTACCGGATAAAGCCATGTCTTATAAGGTCTTTCCAGTTCTGGCTGTTTCATTCTTAAATAAATAACTCCAAAAACCGTTATCATATAGAATAGAACGATCACGAAAGAGATCATATCCAATAAATTTCCGTACTGCCCGCTCAAACACAAAATAGAAGCCCAAACTCCCTGCATCCATAAGGCATTTTCAGGAACTTCATTTTTATTATTTTTTTCTGCTGATTTAAAGAACATTCCGTCTTTTGCCATCGTCTGAAAAACTCTTGCTCCTGCCAGAATCAATCCATTATTACAACCAAATGTTGAAATCATAACTAATAAAGCAATGATGATAGTTCCCGCACTTCCAAAAATATTCTGGGATGCTGCTACCGCTACTCTATCATTGGCTGCAAATGCAATCCCGTCTCTGTCCAGTGCATTTAAGTAGACATAGTTTACCGCGATATAAAGAATCATTACAGCAGAAGTACCGTAAATCATAGACTTTACTACATTCTTCTTAGGATTTTCAATCTCCCCGGAAACAAATGTTACACTTTCCCACGCAACGGAACTGAAAACAGATCCTACCATTGCAGCAGCAATTCCGCCTAGAAGAGTCATTCCTCCAATCGGTTCCCAACCTTCTTTAAGGAAATTACCACTCAAATCTTTTTTAAGATTATTGAAAGAATCTGTTCCCCAACTGAAGTTTTCTGCTAAATGAGAAACGTCTACCAATATAAAACCGGCAGCAATCAACCCTAATAATGCAATAATTTTGGATCCTGTAAAAATATTTTGAAGAATTTTACCACTTTCTACTCCTCTGGTGTTGATATAGGTAAGTAAAATAATGACGGCAATTGCCAGAATCTGTATCCATGTAATTTTAAATTCACCACTCTGGAAAATAGGTGCAGCATCGTTTAATGATGGAATCAGATACGCTGTAAATTTACCAAAAGCCATTGCTACAGCAGCAATTGTTCCGGTTTGTATTACAGTAAACAATCCCCATCCGTAAAGGAAACCCATTCTTTTACCGAAGATCTCTTTCAGGTAAGTATATTGCCCTCCGGCTTTTGGAAACAGTGCGGACAGTTCTCCATAGCTTATGGCTGCGGCTACTGTCATTATTCCTGTGATCACCCACACCACAATGAGCCAGTATCCTGATCCCAGGTTTCGCATCATATCAGCACTTACAATAAAGATCCCGCTTCCGATCATAGATCCCATCACAAGCATGATGGCATCCCATAGTTTCAGTTTTTTTTGCATAGTCAAGTATAGGGGTCAAATATAATCAAATCTGTCTTTGATTTTCAATTTTGTTGAAAATTCACCAAAACACCTGTTTTTTATCATTTTTTATTCCTTTATGATTCAATTTTAATTAGTATTTTTGAGAAAAATATTAAACATGAAATTTAAAGTTTTATTATTTGCTGCCGCTTTAGCAGGTTCTTCATTAGCATTTGCTCAATCCGGACCACCAGAAGGGAAAGCTTTGGTAGGTGATACTTATGGAAGTCAGGTAACTTCATCTGCTGAATCCAAAGCGATCACCGTAGATAAATTGAATAAACAGCTTAAAAAAGACAACAAAAAAGTTGAGAATGTATCTATTAAAGGAAAAGTAACTGATGTATGTGATAAAAAAGGTTGCTGGCTTACCATCCAGACAGAAGATAATTCTAAGTTTTTTGTAAAAATGAAAGACTATGCTTTCTTCGTACCTACAGCTTTAAAAGGAAAAAATGTAGTATTGGATGGGAATGCAGAAAGAAAAGTAATTTCTGTAAATGAGCAGAAACATTATGCAGAAGATGCTAAACAGCCACAGTCTGAAATTGATGCCATTACTCAACCTAAAGAAGAGATCAGATTTGTAGCGAATGGAATTAAAGTGGTTAAGTAAGCTTTAATGATTAAACAGAATCTATTTCAAAATTAGGTTTTGGCTAAAGCCCATTCCTATTGATATTAAATTAGTTATATTTTCAATTGGGTATTAGCCAGAATAAGAGAATATAGAAAATAATACAAAAAAAAGCCGATAATTTAAATTATCGGCTTTTTTTAGAGTTGTTTAATCTTATTATTTGTTATATTATAAAAACATTAAGAAAGGCTTAAGAGACAAAGGATAGTTAAGATCAATCATTCTGATGTTAAGCTTAAAGCGAAGCTTATCTTAATACTCTTCAACTCTTATTACATCTTAATGGTTTAAAAATTTAAATATTTTTTTTAATCTTCAATTTTAAATTCTACCACAGCATCCAGTTTAGGATATTTAGTTGCAGAAATAAATTTCTTTCCGGTACAGTCTATTTCCAACCAGCCTTTCTTTTGTTTTACGTCACCTGCTTCCATTACAAAAGGAATAAATGAGATTTCATTTTTCCCTTCTTCTTTGAACTCTCTGTATTGAACAGCAATATCCAGGATACATTCATGCTCTGTATTCAGCTTTACATTTCTATAAATAATATCATAATGCGTTTCCTGGTTCTCAGGAATTTCAAGATAGGTTTCCCATCCTGTACTATCAGAGTTCAGTTCACTGATTGCTTTCAATGCATAATAAAGAGCAATTGTATAATATTTTCTTGTTCCCGTTCGGGTGTAATCTTCTACAAAGTGTCCCCCTTCAAATAAAATGGTTGGCATTCCTGCTTTGATAAAGTTATCTCCGGTAGAAGTCGGATAAAATTCATCAGAATATCTTCCGATCTGGTTGGGAATCATTTCTTTTAAATGATTGTATACACTTCCGATTACTGCCATACATTTTTTTCTGTTTTCGGTAACCGTACGTTCTACGTTTTCAGAAGGAGCCAAAAAGGAAAGTGTAGCAGGATGAATTCCATCTGTAGTAAATATGGTTCTCTGCTCATGAAGGTTGAGCGCATAATCGTATTTTTTGGAAGCGGCTGCTTTCTTCAGGAATTTAATCTCTTTACTGGCTTCGTTATGAAAATCTCTGTTCAGATCAATATCTGCTGCATTCAGCCTGGTCCATCTTTCAGATCCGTCCGGATTCAGCATGAATATAAAATCAAGTTTTATTTTACTGAACAAATCCTCTTTCA
>CBFQYI010000327.1:0-5438 GCA_965720825.1 uncultured Chryseobacterium sp.
TAACCTAAGACTATATCACCTAGTGTTGGTCTAGTTCCTATACTTATAATGTTAAAATAAGATTGATTATTTAAAGCCATATTTTGAGTGTCCTGAACTGCTATCCCAGAAGAATTTTTAATTATATATTTTATAACTAAGGCATCTTGAAAAAAAATTTGGTCAGAGTATTGTATAAGTTTGTCTTCTTCTTTTGTGATAAATAAAGTGATTTCATTTCCTTGAAAATTAGCTTTGTAAACTCCAATATATGGTGTCAATTCATTGTTCAAATCTTTGACATGTGCATTTTGAGGTATATTTTCCATTAGAGTATTCAATGGAAGTTGTTGCGCTTTACATGCTATTAAACTTGTAATTAATCCTACTATTATTGCTGTTTTAAAATATATTGTTTTCATAATGTTGTTTTTAAGGGCATGGTATAGGTGTCGTGCTATTTCCATTGCTGTTTAGTATTATAGTTTGTACAGTTCCGTTATCTTCTATTTTCTGTAGGTTGACTTTTCCTTCCATTCCCATATTTTTTAATGTGTCGAAAAATAATTTCTCTAAACCTTTATTATTCAAATTAGCTCCTAAATAATCAACATAAGCAAGATTTCCAGCTAATTCAGCCTCTTTTCTTTGATATTTTGATTTTAATGTTTTTAAATCCCAAGTTGTATTATACAGAAACTCTGCTAGCTCCTGTGAATTGCCACTAAAGTTAATCATATAATTGTAATACCTATAACCATCCTGACAGCTTGAGCATTTTTCAGAACCAAACATTCCTAAAAATCCGTCTTGTATATTTCCTCCGCTTTGTGACATTGCAAAATCTAGCATCTTTACAATATCAGGGGGAGAAAGCATCTTAATGCCTGTGGGGGTATGATTATGATATCCTCCTTGATATCCTGCAGTGCTTCCTAATTCAACGTCATGACCCCCTCCAGAGATTGTTCCTGATGTAGTCCCGTCAGCTTTTATTTTGACCCCTATTTCATCACCTATTTTAGACTGTGCTTTAAGTTCATTGATTTTTGCCTGAACCTGAGGATTTGTTAAAATACTTTTTGTCTTTTCACAAGGATTTTTCTCTTCCGGTGGGTCCGGGTACTCATAACCACTCCCACCTCCGTCATCCATCCCAATAGGATCAAATGTTTTGGGTGTTGTGCCAGGTATCCATTTGCAAATCGTTTCTGATGTTGTATACGGGGTGCAATTAGGTTCTTTGTCTGTACATCCTATGGTAATCCATCTGGTGTTACACTGAAAAACGGGAGTGTTTCTGGCCGAGGTTGAGTTTTGAGAATCTGTTTTCTCCCCATAATCGTTGATCTTGGAAAAGATAACAGCCTGGAAGAAATCAATTTTACCTTTGTCTTCTTTTTCAAAAAAATAGACTTTATTTCCTTCTCTTACAGCTTCCATCAGCAAAACCACTCTGTTGTCTTTTACTACAGGTACCAAAAGATAGCTTTCTCCAAACTGGCCAAAAGTCATCGTATAATCCCAGTACAGATCACCATATCTGCTTTTTACGTGCTCCATATTGGCGACTTTCATAAATACCTGCTGTACCTTATGGATGTACACTTCGTCTTCCTTCCAGAAACTCTTTGATGCAAATCTTGCTGAAGAATTATAAGAGCGTTGCTGAGAAGGATCTTCTGTAGAGAATTCTTCATTCCGGCAGCACCATAAGGTAGACAGAATGGTAAGCAGAAAGCATAGCCGGAAAATAGTTTTTTTCATCATTAGCATTTAGTTTTTATGGTGTTAAATATATAAAACTTTTATAACTCTACAAATGTGTGAATAATAAATTGAAATAATAGAGGGTAGAGTTACGGGTTTCCGTAATGTATAATATCTTTTGGGAAAGAAAGATTTGTGATTTTGGAGTAGTTTGGCTCAGGGAGTCTTTGGTCAAAAATAAAAATGTCAAAATTTTTTAAAGTTTTTTTATTTTTGATGTAATAGATAAGTAACGGCAATTGTCTTACCAATAAGAAACAAAACTCATGACCCAAGAAACTTTCAAGAATACGGTGTTTATTCTCAAAGACGAGATGTATCGTTTTGCGAAGCGGTTTGTCATGAGCAGTGATGAAGCAGAAGATGTAGTACAGGATCTCATGATGAAGTTTTGGCAGAAGAGGGATGAGCTTGAGCAATTCGGGAACTTTAAATCCTATGCGTTGAAGTCTGTCCGGAACGAATGCCTGAACCGCCTGAAGCATCACGATGTAAAGATCGGCTTTGCGGATATGCAGCTTCATCGCTCGGAGCTTTACAGTATGGAAGTTGATAACCTTAAGGAACATATTGTAGGATTTATCAATCAGCTCCCTGAAAAACAAAAGATGGTCATCCACTTGAAAGATGTAGAAGAGTATGATGTTTCCGAAATTTCTGAAATGCTGGAAATGGAGGAAAATGCAGTAAGGGTAAACCTGATGCGTGCGAGACAAAAAGTAAAAGAACAAATCTCACAACTGATGAGCTATGAAAAAAGATCAATTACAAGATAAATACAACGAAGTCTTCCGGGAAATTAAGGAAGAAAAAATGGACTGGAGTTTTGAAGATTTTCTTCAGGCTGCAGAAGGTGCGGAGCCTGAACAGAATATGGCACCTATCATCCCATTAGGCGAAAAAAAGAAACCTTCATTTCCTAAATGGTTCTGGATGGCCGCCAGTGTAATGCTGGTTTTGGGTATCGGCTTATTTATCAATTATAATAATTCCGGGACGGCAGATGCCCTGGACAGAGAAAAACTGGTGAAAGACGAGATCTTAAAACAGAAATCCGGGTTCATTGAAGAAAACAGTGATCATCAGGAACAGGTTGCAGTGAATCATACAGACTCTATTTCCGGTGTGAAAAAAGATTCTGTTTTTCAGGACAACCAGGTGGCAGAAAAAGATGTAATGGATGAAATTCTGCCAAAAAGAGGAAGGCTTAAAAAAGAAAGAAAACCTAGATATGTTGATAATTCTTCCTTCCCAGGTAAAAATTTAAATGATTCTACAACAGCTTACAATGATTCTTATGTCATTGTAAACGGAAAAAGAATTAGTAGTGAAAAAGAAGCCCTGGATGTTACAAGATACTCCTTTATGAAATTAGGAAACGAGTTTAAAAAAACAGTAGCATCTTCCCAAAAAAATGAAAATCTTGACAGCGAATACTAAAAATCAGATCAATCTCATGAAAAAAATATTTTTTATTATAGCCATAATGCTAAGCAGCTTTGCCACTTATTCTGCGCAGACTGAGAAATTAGACAAGCTTTTTCAGGATTTTGAAAAAAATGGAAGAGTAACCTCTATCAATATCAAAAAACCGATGTTCAAATTATTGAATACCATAGATGTTGATGATGCCTATATCGGAAAAATAAAACCTATTCTCAACGAAGTAGAGGGGTTGAAAATTCTGATTATCCCCAAAATAACATTCCCGGACCGTTTGAAAGATGAAAATCTTGCGAATATAAGAATGAACGAAGAGAAGACAGATCGGGTAAATAAAGCTTTACGATCTCTGAATTTTAATGAACTGATGTCCATGAGCAGTGACGGTACTTCCATGAAGTTCCTTGCCGAAGAAGAAAAAGATAATTATCTGGAAAATCTTGTGTTCAATGTAGATTCCAAAGAAGAGAATATCATTTTTATTCTTAATGGAAAAATGAAACTGTCAGATGTGAACAAAATCATTAATTCCGGTGAAACAACTACCTCTTCTGTCACAAGTTCTGTAAGAAATGACCTTACATCAGGGAATACATCTTCTTATTTAAATGGTGATAACAGAAATGTAGGTGAGTTTTCAAAAATAGATGCCAGCGTAGGAGTAAATGTGACCTTCAAGCAGGAAAATACCAGAAGTGTAAAGGTGATTGCCGATGCAGATAAACTTCAATATGTCATCACCAAAGTAGAAAACGGAGTGCTGAAAATATATGTGGATAATAAAGGCGTTCGGAATCTGAGATTTAAAAACCTTAACGTTAATGTTTCTGCTCCTAATCTTCACGGTATCAAAACTTCATCGGGAAGTATTTTTACAGCCGTGGATCCTGTTAATGGTAATAGCATGGAGATTGATGCTGAATCTGGTTCTATTATTAAAGGAGCTTTCAATGTAAGACAAGCTGCCGCTGTTACAGTGAGCTCTGGCGCTGTTTTGAATGCTGAACTTATCACAGAAAAACTGGCCTTGGATACCTCAAGCGGAGCAAGTGTAAACTTATCCGGAGAAGCTGTTTCCGCAGTAATAGAAACGAGCAGTGGCGCTTCGTGCAGAGCTGATGATCTTAAGATTACCACGGCAGTAGTAGAATCTACTTCAGGAGCAAGTCTTTCCTTACTTGTTACAGATAAATTAAAAGTAAGTGTTTCTTCCGGAGCTGATGTAAAACTGAAAGGAAATCCTGAGCTGGATGCCAAAGTAGATAAAATTTCAGGAGGAAGCTTGAGACAAATCAAATAAAAAAACTAACCTATGAAGACTCTTAAAAACATTTTTCTCATGATTCTGACAATCGGGCTGATGCAGTCGTGTATTGTTTCAGAAAAGCCGAATATAGATTTTTTTCAGAATTCAAAATATGATTTCAAGGGCGCACAGTTTGCGAGTATTAATGTGCCTATGGTTTTAGCTAAATCTTATATTAAGAAAGCCCTGAGAGAAGAAGGAGAAAGTGAAGAGACCATAGATCTGGTTAAGAAAGCTTCTAAAATAAAAGTCCTTACCGTAACCAATGGGAGTAAGGAAATGCTAAACGATTACGTTCAGTTTTTGAATCATAATCATTATGAAGAGTGGGCCAGCATAAAACATGACGGAGATGATATCAATATTCGGGTAAAACAGGATGGCGAGACGATTAAAAATATGCTGATCACCGTTGGTTCTGAGAAAAATGATATAGTATTTGTAGATGTGAAAGGCAACTTTACCGCCAATGATATTTCAAGAATGATAAATTCTGTTTCTGATAAATAATCATATCACCTCAAGCGTTCAACCTGAATGAAAATGGAAAACTCGTGAAACAGACCTTCAATGTTCATATTTAACATATAAATAAAGTAGTTTCAAACTTATTCAATTATTTTGTACCGTAACCGTTCTGATAAAAGGACGGTTTTTTGATTTAAGTTATTGATTATTAATTTTTATTTAAACTATCAAAAAGGATTTTCATATCTCACCAAAATAACCTAATTTTGCAAAGAAAGTAAAGATGTCTATTCATAACAAAATTGTAGAGACAGCCATCACTTTCGATGACGTTCTTCTAGTCCCTTCTTATTCAGAAGTTTTACCTAACCAGGTTTCATTAAAATCAAGACTTACCGACAAAATCACGCTGAATGTTCCGATAGTTTCCGCTGCGATGGACACTGTTACTGAAGCTGATCTGGCTATTGCT
>CBFQYI010000328.1:0-5414 GCA_965720825.1 uncultured Chryseobacterium sp.
GAAAGGACTTTATAAACATGCTTTAAAAATATTAGACAAGACCAAGCAGACAGCATTGGAACTGGATGAAAAAAGCATTGCCTCGGATATTATATATCTTTAAAAAGTAATTGAATAACAATTTATTACACGAATTATTGAAGGCCGTGCCGAAGAGCTTATCAAGCAGTCTCAGGAGATTAGTAAACAAAACCGTTATACGACAAAACTATCCAATCTTTCGCTGAAATTATACAGCGAAATGCTTACCCATGGCTATGTAAAAAATGATGCAGACCGACAGGAAGTTCTGGACATTTTTAACTCTGAAATTAAAAATATCAACCCTGAGAAACTGAATTTTACAGAGAAATTATGGTATTACAAAGCCCATGTCTGGAAAAACCAGCTTTTACAGGATTATAAATACACGTTGAAATATGCGTATCAGTGGGTGGATCTTTTTCACAAAAAACCTGAAATGATCTACAGCCATCCTGTTTGGTATATCAAAGGGAATACTTATCTGCTGAAAATTCTGTTTTTATATGGAAATATTGATATTCTGGAAGAGCATTTTGAGAATTTCAATAAAATGGTACATACCGAAAATTTTGTTCAGAATGAAAACCTTCAGTCTCTTATTTTCCTGACGCACTATAATACGCTGATGAATATTCACTTTGTAAAAGGAGAATTCTTCACAGGAACCAAGCTTATTCCTGAAGTGGAATTAAAAATGGAAAAGCTCCGGGAAAGAATTGATGAGCACCATTTTATGATTCTCTACCTTAAAATGGCGGCTATGTTCTTCGGCAGTAAAATGTTTGAAAAATCCATTGAATATTCTATGAGGGTCATTGAATCCAAAGGAAATGTACAGGAAGACCTATTGTTCCATACACGGATTCTGATCTTGATGGCAAAATATGAGTCTGGAAATGATGAAGATTATGATGAATTTATTACTTCTACTTTGAAGTTTGCCAGGAAAATGAAGAAACCAGAAGAATTCCATTTTGAAAGCATTCAGTTTTTTAAGAACCTGAGTAATCAGGTGCCGGATCAGAGGCAGAAAGCATTTGAAAGCTTTGATAAAAAGCTGGAAGAGTATTCCAACAATGAATATTATAGACGTTCATTATTCTATATTGATATCCATGGATGGATTAAATCTAAAGTTCAGAATGTAGACGTGATTGAAATTATCAAGCAGAAAGTAAAGTATAAAAGAAAACATTAATTAAAACAATTTAAAATACTATATTTAAATATTTTAGCATAGTTTATTTAATGTTAAATTAAACATCAGAAAACAACCAATTTCTTAAAAAAATAATCTCTCGCAGATTGAGCTGATTTCACAGATCAACATAAAAAAATCTGCTTAATTTGCTCAATCTGCGAGAGAATAAATTTATCTAAAATTGTAAATCATAATATTTTATTTCATTACTGTCCGATAAGAAGGATAAATACATTGAAAATATTAATATTTACGGCATGTATTAACAGGCCGCTCCTCTGGAGCTTTATTTTACGAGGACTTCATTTTTTTTCTATTAACAGTAAATCCCGATGGGATTAAAAAGTCCAGTTCCAATAGGAGCTAACGGTTAATAGAAGTATTTGTTTTAAAATGATAGCTCCGGAGGAGCGACCTGTTAATTATGCTTTGATCTAATCAGACATAAAAATGATTTTATTTATACAGGTTTTCTATAAACTTCAGAGCATTTCTATGACTGATTTTTTCAACCAGTTCAGAAGAAAAGCGCTTTTCAATTTCTTTGTTGATTGCATTAAAAGCAGACGCACCATCATATCCTTCAAAGAAAAAAGGATGGCGGGATTTATCCGGATGGTTTTTACAAAAGAAAAAATCGGCTCCGTAAGCAATCGCATCTTCTGCTCCTAAATCAAGACCATACTGAATATGTTCATATAATATCTCAGGATTTTTCTCATCAATACAGTTACGGATAAAATTGAGTCCTATTAACCCCTTTCTTTTAATCACTTCTTTTGCCAGTTCATCGGGAAGATTCCTTTTTTTGTCATGTACCTTTCTGTAGTTGGAATGACTGGCCAAAATAGAAATCTTATAGTTTCTCTGATCTATATAATTAAGGATTCCGTAGGCAAGCTGATCACTGGTATGAGCCAGATCAATAGCTATGTTTTTTTCGGAGAAATAATCAAGAAGGACTTTTCCGTCATCTTTCAATCCAACATCAGAATTATTTCCTCCTCCAAAGCGATTTTCAGTATGATGAGTTATTCCCAGATAAAGAACTCGTTGTGTTTTTTCAATAATCGCTTCCAGATTTTTAAAACCAGCATCAAGGGTATCATCTTCACCACAAAAGCCGGATGCGTTTTCAATGGCAGCAACAATCCCTACTTTGTCTGTGTTTTCAGGTTTTTTATAATTTTTACCATCAAATAAGAAAAAACTTTCATTTTGAAGGAAATCTGAAAATATTTCACTCTGTTTTGCTCCATAAACTGTACTATTCTCTCCTGTTGCTGAATATATAGCCATCACCTGGAGCTTTACATTTCCTTCTTTTAAATATGGAAGCGAGCAACCAAGTTCTTTATCATCAATTAATGAGCCCGGCTCCAGTAAATAGCATAATAAATCGCAGTGTAAATCTACATTTATAGTATTCATATATATTGGTAATATTGGGTTTATTATTTCTTTATTTTATTGAGTTCACTGTCAATGAATTCAACTGAACTATTTTCAAAAACCTCCAGCAACTGCGGCACAAAATCTCCGAATGTTCTATATTTTTTCCTGTTAGAATTATATTCTTTTATTCTTTCCTCTAAAAGCGGGAGAAAAATGAAATTATTTTTTAAATGATATTCCTGAAGTCTTTTCTGTCTTTCCTGATCTTTTTGAATTCTGGCTGTTTCAATCTCTCCCAGTCTTACCAGATGTTCAGCCACACAGGTCTGATAATCTCCATAACCTCCCGTTTTTATCATAATTTCCTTTAATTTCGACTTTTCAAAAAAATCTTTAAACTTTATAAGTTTATCTTGGTGTTTATTGACTTCTTTATTAACAAAAGAGTGACCAAATTCATGAACACTTAAAAACCTTGCCTGAAACTGATGATCATATCCAAATGCTCCCGGCTTCTGCACCCTCACAAAAGGACTTGCAATTTCGTAGACATTCTGTGCTCCGGATGGCAATATGACGTTCGCAGCAATTCCTCTGCCTTCATTATCTTCAATCGGCCACATCATCATAGGAGAAATAATAATGGTGTATGAATTAAAACTTTCACCGTAAAATTGCTCCATTGCACCAGTAAATCCTGTTGGAAGCTGTTTCTTGTATTCTTCTATTCCACCCTTATAGAAGTTTTCATTCTCTTTAAAAAATTGCCCTATGTTCTCACGGATGTAGAATTTGGAAAGCTCTGAAAGATAATTTGTAATTAGCTCTGTTGCTTCTCTATTCTGCTCTTTGGTCAGATTATTATTCTCAAAATGGTAGTCATTGATCCATTGCAAATCCGGAAATTCTTTATGATACATTAGAGGTTTCATAAGCACATCATTTCCAGATCCGTATTTTTCCATTAAAACATCATTCAATTCTGCTGTAGAAACGGCAATTTTTGAATTCTTCAGGTGGTCATATTTCTGTAAACCTTTTTTTACAATAGGCTGGTAAACAGAACACTCTTGTATCTTATAAAGTTCAAAATCCTTATTATTCTTTCGGTGTTCTGCAGAAAGGATTTCCACGAGAAAATAAGTCTCAATATTTTTATTGTAAGTGACAGAAAATGGGGATGTATTTCTCTGCGAAAAACCGAATGTGGCACTCAATGAGGCAAAAACCACGACTAACTTTTTCATTTTAATATTAATTCTCATTCTAAATATAGGCTAATATAGTATTTTATCTAAAAATTCCGTATTTTTGCCTCTTAAAATTTCTTAGTAAACAATGATAAAAATTACACTTCCAGACAATAGTGTCAAAGAATTCGAGGGAGCAGTGACTCCTCTAGATGTGGCAAAATCTATAAGCGAGGGATTGGCTAGAAACACCATTTCCGCAATTGTTAATGACAAACAAGTAGAAACAACCACACCTATAACCACGGATTCTACGGTACAGCTTTTGACCTGGAATGATGATCTTGGAAAGAAGGCTTTCTGGCACTCTTCTGCTCACCTTTTGGCGCAGGCTATCCTTGAGTTTTATCCTGATGCTAAGTTGACCATCGGTCCTGCTATCGAAAGCGGATTCTATTATGACGTAGATTTCGGGGATGAAAGCTTATCTGAAAAAGATTTTGAAAAGATTGAGAAAAAGATCTTAGAAAATGCGAAGAAAGGTTCTACCTTCTCTTTGTATCCGGTTTCTAAAGATGAGGCTTTAAAGACCTATGCAGATAACCCTTATAAAGTAGAACTAATCTCTAATCTTAATGACGGAGAAATCACTTTTGTAACGCACGATAACTTCACAGATTTATGTCGTGGTGGTCACATCCCGAATACAGGAATCGTAAAAGCGGTTAAAATATTAAATGCAGCAGGAGCTTATTGGAGAGGTAATGAAAAGAACCCACAATTAACAAGAGTATATGGTATTTCTTTCCCTAAGCAGAAAGATCTTACAGAATATCTTGAAAGATTGGAAGAAGCTAAAAGAAGAGATCACAGAAAATTAGGTAAAGAGCTTGGAATTTTTGCATTCTCTGAAAAAGTAGGTGCCGGTTTACCACTTTGGTTGCCAAAAGGTACTGCTTTAAGAAGAAAACTGGAAAATTTCCTTTCTGATGCTCAGAAAAAAGGAGGTTATGAATTCGTAATGTCTCCACATATCGGGGCCAAAGAATTGTATGTAACTTCAGGGCACTGGGATAAGTATGGTGAAGACAGCTTCCAGCCAATTAAAACTCCGAATGAAGGAGAAGAATTCCTGTTGAAGCCAATGAACTGTCCTCACCACTGTGAAATCTACAAGACTTCACAATGGAGCTACAGAGATTTGCCAAAAAGATATGCAGAATTCGGTACTGTTTACAGATATGAGCAAAGTGGAGAACTTCACGGTTTAACGAGAGTTCGTGGGTTTACTCAGGATGATGCTCACCTTTTCTGTACTCCGGATCAGCTTTCTGAAGAGTTTGAAAAAGTAATTGATTTAACGCTTTATGTGTTCAAATCTTTAGGTTTTGAAGATTTTGTCACTCAGGTTTCATTAAGAGATCCTGAAAACAAACAAAAATATATCGGTTCTGATGAAAACTGGGAGAAAGCAGAAAGTGCGATCATCAATGCAGCTCAAAAGAAAGGTTTAAAAACAGTTGTAGAATACGGAGAAGCGGCATTCTACGGTCCTAAGCTTGACTTCATGGTGAAAGATGCTTTAGGAAGAAAATGGCAGCTTG
>CBFQYI010000329.1:0-5398 GCA_965720825.1 uncultured Chryseobacterium sp.
CTGGAAATACCACGGCGAATATGCTTCAGAAAGCAAACGAATCGTTGGTAGGAGGGAACTCTACCATGATCAGCCTCGGTGGATATGGTGGATATGTAGTGTTCGGTTTTGATCATACGATTCCTAATCTGAATGGACGTGATTTTAAAGTACTGGGAAATGCATTCTTTGGAAATGATGCCGCAGATCAACGTTCAGGATCTTGTGAACCGGGAATTATTATGGTGGCTTACGACCGAAATAAAAATGGAAAACCCGATAATGACGAATGGTATGAAATTGCAGGCAGCGAGTATTTCAAAAATGCTACAGTGAAAGACTACAGCATAACCTATCATAAACCCAACGAAAATAAGGCACCTGTACCCGGAACTGAATTCTGGCAGACAGACGTGGAATATATCAAGTGGAGTGACAATCTGGGAAATCAGGGGTTCAAAACAAAGAATACTTTTCACGCCCAGAGCTATTATCCTTTATGGTTTACAGATCCTTCTTACAGCTTTTCAGGAACCAGGCTGCCCAATAACTTCTTCGACCAGAGTGGTGACGGATCTTATTGGGTAGGAAAATCATACGAGTTCGGATATGCAGATAATGCTCCCAATAACGATGAAGCCTCCAATATCGATATTTCCTGGGCGGTAGACAGAAGCGGCAAATATGTGAAACTTCCGGGAGTAGACTTTATGAAAATATATACAGGAGTCAATCAGGAAGCAGGATGGCTGGGAGAAGTTTCTACAGAAGTGGCAGGAGCTTACGATCTACATTTCAAATAATAATTCAATAATACAATCTATTTAAATTAATAAAAAATGAAAAAGTTTTATCTTTTTATGATGCTTTTTCTGTTTGCATGCGTATCGAATGCACAGATAAAAGTTCAAGGTGTACCCAGAAATGATATTTCGGGGATCAGCAAGCTTAATACCACGACTATCAGTTTTTCTGATATTCAGTATTGGGTTGGATCAGGAACCAATCAGGCTGCTTTTGTAGTACAGTGGAATGACAGTAAGAATCCTGATGCCATGGTTTGGGGATTCAAATGGAACGGAAATGCTACAGGTGAAGATATGCTGAAAGCTATTGCTAAAGCAGATCACAGATTATACACATTGCTGTATCAGGGAACACAGTTTGGGTCAGCGGTTGGAGGAATTGGTTTTGATCTGAACGGTCAGGGAACCAATGCACTGATCAAAAGCGGAAATACCACTTATCCGCTATATCCGGTAAATGGTTTTGTGAATACGGCAGCATATGATTTTGACAGCTACACGATTGTAGATGCGGCTAACGATCACTGGCAGTCCGGATGGACGGTTAACGGATATTGGTCATATTGGGTAAAGAACCCTGCAGATGCTGATTTCGGATATTCTAGCGTGGGAGCTTCTTCACGTGTATTGGAAAATGGTTCGTGGGATGTCTGGAATTTTAATGTAGGATTTAATCAAACTCCTATTTCTTCTACCATTACTCCGGTTTCTCCGTATGTTGCTTCCAATAACTTTACCAATGGATATTTCATGGTGAATGAAGAATGGTTCGGTCATACTAACGGTTCTGTTAACTTCATTGATAACAACGGACAGATTAACTATCGTGTGTATAGTAACGCAAACAATAATCAAGCTTTCGGGGCAACTACACAATACGGAACAATCTATGGTGATAAATTCTATTTTGTTTCAAAACAAGCTGCTGATGGAGGAGATACTCAATATACTCCTGGTGGAAGATTGGTGGTAGCCAATGCGCAGACCATGCAGAAACTTGCAGGATTTAATAATATCGGAGGTGGTGATGGTAGATCATTTGTGGGAGTAAACGAACATAAAGGATATATCGGGACTTCTACTGGAATTGTTACTTTCAATATTGACAATTTACAGGTAGGTTCTTTAATTACCGGTACAGGTGGAAACGGACAGATAGGAAACATGATCCGTACTTCACAATATGTTTTTGCAGTGAAGCAAGGAGTAGGAATTTTAGTGATTAACCCTAATACCGATACGATAGTGAGTACTATTGCCGGAGGCTTCTACTCAGTTGCTCAGGCTAAAGACGGAAGTGTTTGGGGAATTCAGGATCAGAAACTGATCAACATTAATCCTACTACTTTTGCTACTCAGGTTTATAATATTCCTACAACGAAATATATCGGAGACTGGGGCGCATGGAATGCCGGTAAATTTTCAGCAAGTAATAAAGAGAATGCTTTATATTGGATCAATTCAATCAGCAGCTGGAGCTCAGGAACACAGATTGTAAGATTCGATGTAACAACGAAAACATTTAATGAAAACTTTGCTGCCATTCCTGGACAAACAGGTCAGTTTAAACAAATTCCGTACGGAGCAGCACTTCGTGTAAACCCTATTACCGGAGAATTGGTTCTGAATACCACAGAAAGCGGATACGGTGCACACTATCAGAAAAACTGGATTCATACGTATGATATGACGGGTGCCCTTATCAATACAAAAACATTGAATGACTATTATTGGTTCCCTTCATTGACGGTATTTACCAATAATTCAGCTCCTGTTGTAAGTAACGTTTTACCTTCACAGGTTACAGCAGGAAATACGACTGCAATTGATCTGAAATCAATCGTTTCTGATGCTGATAATTTGGCTGTGTCAGTAGTAAAATCAATCAAATCAAACAGCAATCCTACAACCGTTTCTGCTGTGATTAATGAGAATGATGAATTGGTTTTAACGCCACTTGTTTCAGGGATGTCTGATATTGTCATCAGTTTTAACTCAAACGGTAAGCTTGTGGAAAAAACACTTACAGTAAACAGTACAGCTTCCACTTTGGCAACTGCTGAGGTGAAGAAACTTGAATTTGGTATTTATCCAAATCCGGTTACTGATATTCTTACCATTAAAACCCAGGAAAAAATCCAGAATGTTTCTATTTATGATGCATCAGGAAGAATTGTGAATGCTCAGCTGAACAACGGACAGATCAATGTAAGCGCACTTCCAAAAGGTATTTATATTTTAAAAGCTGTGACAGATAAAGCGGTTTATCAGCAAAAATTAATCAAAAACTAATAAGAGTTTAGATCGTAATCTTGTTAAATAAAACCTCTGGTCAATCTTGATCAGAGGTTTTTATTTGTCCTTCATTATGATTTTAGATCGGATGTGTTTATCAATGAGGATATAAAAACCCGGCAAGCTTTCTAAGCTTGCCGGGTTCAATTTGTTATATGTATTTTTTTATTTGATAATCACCTTTTTAGAGTATGTTTTTCCTTCTTTTGTCTGAAGTTTCATAATATATACTCCCTGTGGCTGTTTGGTTTCAAAAGAATTTGATGTCAGTTTAGAACGGAATACTTCTTTTCCTGAAGTATTGGTAAGAGTAACCTCTGAACCTTCAGCAGACACATTCTTATCCAGAGTAAACTGTCCATCCTTGCTATGAGCCATGAAATTGATGAAAGGATCTTTGTATTGGTAAGCATAGTATACTCTAAGTTCTCCACCAATATTCAATAATCCTGAGTTAACATTAATTTTGATACGGTCAAAAGGGATGTTCATGGTCATCTCAATTTCACCTTTGCTTGGATCGCCCGCTCCAAGGTTGATCAGTTTTGTGGCAAGACTTGTGTAATCGTTATTGGAAACATCTCCATTAAATGTTTCAATAGATGCACCACCCAATACCTGAGCAGACAGAGGAGTTCCGTTGGAACCAATAGCAATAACAAGTTTGTTGGTATTGTTTGCGATATTGGTAGTAGGGAAGATCAATGTCTGTTCCGTTCTTGCAAGAAGGCCAACTGAAACCTGTAAAGTAGAGTAGTCATTTTCGTTGCTTCCTACAGCATTCTGAGGATTCAATACACCACAACCCAGGCATACTCCAAGAACCTGATTGGTTTGGCTGCTTGCATAAGTTTTTACAATTTGTGCAGAAGACATTGCGCTCGTTAAAAATAGGAATGATGCCAGAATTGCAGCTTTCATCGTGCGTTGGCCAAATAATAAATAAGTTTTCATATGTAGAAAAATTTTGGGTTTTAGCTTTTTTGTAAATTTATAAATAAAATGATTATGTTGATTATTTTATTTCATAATTATGTGATTTGTTAATAGTTTATTGATATTTGTTATTATGAATTTATTTTTATTTAATAATTATACGGTTGTATTTATCTGAGAATGAATGAAAAAAATACGGCAGCTTTAAAAAGTCTGCCGCATTTATTGTATCGCTTATTGAATTATTTGATTAAAATTTTTCTGGAATACGTTTTACCTTCTTTAGTTTGTACATTCATGATATAAACACCCTCCGGTTGTTTTGATTCAAATGTGTTTGATCTCAATGTAGAACGGAACACTTCTTTTCCTGAAGTATTGAACAAGGTAACTTCTGAACCTTCTACAGGAACATTGCCGCCGAGAGTAATTTGTCCGTTTTGACTGTGAGCCATTATATTCATTAAAGGATCCTGGTAAGCATAATAAATTCTGAAACCACCACCAAGGCTGAGAACGCCACCGGTTAATCCGATTCTTATTCCATCATATGGTTTTGCAGGTTTAAATTCTACCGTACCTCTGTTAGGTGTTGCCCCCAGTTTAAGAAGACTTACATCGATTGTTCTTCGGTCGTCATTAGAAGTGCCGCCATTCATGGTTTCAAGCGTTACTCCGCTTAATAGCTGTACGGATAATGGAATATTGTCTGTTCCGATTCCTACCACCAGCCTTGTATCTGATCTTAGGTCAGGGAAAGTCAGCGTTTGCTGAATTCCTCCTAATAATACTGTTCCTAATACCATTGTTGAATAGTCATCTTCATTGTCTCCTATAGCGTTAAGCGGATTGTCTATACGACATCCTAGGCAGGCCACTCCGAATACTCCTGAGCTTTGCGCATGTGCGTAAATTCTGTTTTGTGCCATTGACATGGTGCTGGCAGAAAATAAAAATAAAGCCATCAATCCGGCTTTTAAAGAAGATGGGCTTCCCGAAAATAAATTGAATTTCATGTTATATATTTTAGAATGAATAGTTTTATTCAAATTTAAGGATTAATGGAAGAAGTATGAAATAATATTTCTATTATTGGTGATATTTTTAATGAAATTTAATATACCTTCACTGGCTGTGATGAAAATGATATAAAAAAGTCTGGTTGGTGAAGTGTATTGGCTGAAGAAATTCCCGTTTTAGCCCGGTAGGGTAGGTGTAATTAAACTATAGAAAGTTTGAGCCGCTTAACCTGTTGGTATTTTTGGGGAATAAATTAATGAAATAGTATATATGGAAACGAAAAAAGGACTTTCGAAAAAGTCCTTTTGTAGCCCGTAGGGGAATCGAACCCCTCTTACCAGAATGAAAATCTGAGGTCCTAA